>NZ_JBSFNQ010000048.1:0-62778 GCF_053981115.1 Streptomyces sp. NPDC003691
GCTTTGATCTCGGCTATCAGCCCGTCGTCGTCCCGCTGGTGCACGGTCTCCGCACGGAACCGGGACGGTGCCCGCCGTCCGTACCGCCGCTCACACCGCCAGCGGCTCCAGATCCCGGTGCGCCCGCCGCTCGTCCCGGGCCAGCCGGGTCAGCGCATGGTCGTCCCCGAGCTGACGGCCCAGCTCCTCCACGGTCTCCGCCCGCAGCGCGGCGGACTCGTCCTTGCGGCCCAGCATGCCGAGCGTGACCGACAGGTTCGAGGCGACCGCCAGCACCTCCGGATGGTGCGGCCCGAGGACCTCCCGCAGCCGGCTCACCGTCCGCTGCTCGATCTGCAGGGCCTCCTCCAGATTGCCGAGGTCCGCCAGCGCGTTGGCGAGGTTGATGGTGCTGAACAGGGCGTGCGGATGGCTGTCGCCGAGGATGGCGCTCATCCTCCGCACCACCTGCACCAGCAGTTGCTCCGCCGTCTCCGGATCGCCGCAGCCCCAGTGGAAGATGCCCAGATTGTTGATGGCCGCCAGGGTGTACGGATGCTTCTCGCCCGGCACCACCATGTACTGGTCGACCACTTCCTGGGCCAGATCCCGGGCCGCGACCGGCTCGCCCGCGGCGAACAGGTCCGCCGCCAGGTTGAGATCGCAGGCCAGGGAGTCGGGGTTGGCCGAGGAGTACTGCGAGCGGTAGCGGTTCCGGGTGGCCGTGGTGAGCCGCCGCGCGTCCTCCAGCTGCCCGGCCCTGCGCAGCGACACCGCGAGCGATTTGGCCGCCGCCAGGGTGCCCGGGAAGGTCCGCCCCAGCTGGTTCTTCAGCAGTTCGTAGGTCCGCGCCAGCAGCACCACCGAATCCTCGTACCGCCCGACCTCCCGCAGATCGCGGGCGAGCGAGGTCGCCGACGACAGGGTGTACGGGTGCACCGGCCCGAGGACCTCGGTCCGCCGGTCGAAAACGTCCTGGTCCAGCTCGCGGGCCCGGGCGTACTGGCCGACCATCCGGAGGTTGAGCGCCAGGTTGTTCGCCGCGGCCAGGGTCCGCGGATGCGACTCGTGGAAGATCTGGCTGAAGCCTTCGTGGGCCTCGGTCGCCAGCTCCATCGCCTGCGCGTACTGCCCCAGCGTCCCGAGGTCCATCGCGAGACCGCTGGTGGTCATGTACGTATGCGGATGGGTCTCGCCCAGCACCACCCGCTGCCGCTCCAGCGTCACCTCGTCCAGCTCCTTGGCCTCCACATAACGGCCCTGGGAGCGAAGGATGTTGGAGAGATGGAAGCGGAGGTAGAGGTACTGGTAGTCGTTGTTGCCCAGCATCTCGCGCCAGGTCTCGCGGACTTCGTTGGCGATGGCCGCGGCGGACTCCCAGTCACCGCGCTTCCAGAGGTAGCGGACCCGGTCGATCAGCAGCCTGCGGGTCTCCGGCTCACGGCAGTTCCGTGCCTCGGAGGTGGACAGGTGCGGCCAGATCGTGGCGAACTGCGGCCAGGTGGAGGGGTTGTCGATGGGCTCGTCGTCGTCCGGCCGGGCCCCGGCCAGCACCTGGTGGACGGCGTGCCGCGCCTTCTGCTGCTCCTCGTCGCTCAGCTGGGCCCTGATCACCGCCTGCACCAGCCGGTGCACCTGGATGCTGTTGTTGACCTGGTCGACCTTGGCCAGGGCGAACCGTCCGATCTCGCGGATCACCCGGCCCAGCACCAGCTTCTCCTGGAGGGAGGCGTCGTACGGCTTGAGGGCGTCGATCATCTCCTTGCTGTACAGCAGATTCGCCGAGATCGGCTCGGGCGCGAAGAAGGCGCAGAGCTGGAGCAGCCGCACCGCGGCCGGCGAGCGCTCCTTGAGCCGCTCGATGGAGACGTTCCAGGTCGCGGCGACCGGCTCGGGATAGCCCGGCGGCTGGTTGAGCGCCAGCACACTGGTGGTCTGTTCCTTCAGCTGCTCCAGATACTCGGCCACCGGGGTCGCGGTCTCCGCGATCCAGGCCGCCGCCTGCTCCACGGCGAGCGGCAGGTCGCCGACGGCCATGGCGACCTGGTCGGCGTCGTCGATGCTCAGCCCGCGGGCCCGGCGCTGGAGGTGCTCGATGGACTCCTCACGGGTGAAGACGTCGATCGGCAGCGCGTCGCCGTACTGCGACCAGGTCTGGTTGCGGGAGGTGACCAGGATGTGCCCCGGGCCCTGCGGCGGGAAGAACCGCTTCAGCTGCTCGGGGTCGTCCGCGTTGTCGAAGACCAGCAGCCAGCGGGTGGACGGCACCCCCCGGCGGAGCAGGTCGATCGCCTCGCGGGAGGCGGCCGCCATGTCCTCCCCGGACTGTGCGCCGAGCCGGCTGGCGAGTTCGGCGAGGCTGGCGACGACATCGTCGACCTGCTCCGCGGAGATCCACCAGACCAGGTCGTAGTCGGCCATGAAGCGGTGTACGTACTCGATGGCCACCTGGGTCTTGCCGACCCCGCCCAGACCGTAGATCGTCTGCGGCTGCGGCAGCACCGCGGCCACCGACATCCCGCCGCCCAGCTGGTCCCGCATCCGCTCCAGGACGACGGCCCGGCCGGTGAAGCCGGGGTTCCGCGGCGGGGCGTTCCAGATCTTCGGTACGGTGCCGGGGAACCGCGGGCCCGGGGCCGAACTGTCCGGCAGCTGCACCGGCCGGTCCAGCGCCCGCAGCAGCGCACTGGTCGCCTGGACCTCGTCGAGCCGGAACAGGTCGACGGGGTTCCGGTCGATGTACGGGGTGGTCAGCCGGACGTCGCCGACCCGGATGGGCAGCAGATGCTGCCGGCCGCCCCCGGGGTCCTCGGCCACGGCCCGGGACCAGACCTCCACCGCGCGGTTCGACTTCATATAGGCGGAGGAGAGCAGGACCACCGTGCGCGCCGCGGTCTCCGGGGTGATCCCGGCCTCGCCGGGCTCCCGCTCCACCGAGACGTCCCGCGGCACGACCCGGAATCCGGCCCGGGTCAGCAGCGCCTCGATCCAGTCCGCCCACATCCGGTTCTCCGCCACATAGCTCAGGAAGAGATCGGCGGGCAGGGCGGGACGGCGCCGGGTGAAGGCGTCCTTGATCCGCAGCCGGGTGTCCTCGCCGACGGTCGGCATGGCGGTGACGGTGTGCTCGGTGATCACCGAGGTGAGCCGTTCGAAGGCGGAGAGCAGCGAGTTGGTCAGACCGGCCTCGTCGCCGAAGGTGGCCAGGGTCTCCTCGTAGGCGTAGTACGGGCGGTACGGGATCTCCACCGCGCCCCAGTAGGCGGTCAGCTCCTCGCCGGCCAGCCCGCTGGGCAGCCGGTCGAACTTGACCCGGGCCAGCGCCCGGCCGGCGTCGGCCTTCTCCTTCTCTCCCTCGTCGATCCGCATCGGCACCGGATAGATCTTGATGTTCCGGCCGCCGTAGCGCTCGTCGATCTGGCGGGCGACGGAGGCCGCGCCGTCGATGGACTGGTCGCTGAGGGTGAAGCAGTCGACCAGGACGTCCGGGAGGTGGACGGTGCAGATGTCCGCGATGTCGGAGAGGCCGGTCCGGCTGTCGATGAGGACGTAGTCGTAGTTGGCCTTCATATCGTCGCGCAGGGCGTCGAAGAAGAGCCCGCCGCCGAGCCGGTCGTAGAAGTTGTCCCAGTCGAAGGTGGAGACGGTCGCCGAGTACTCCCGGTTCTGCTTGCCCGCCGAGACGAAGTCGAGGGTGCCGCCGTCGGGGAACTCCCAGCCGAGGATCTCGGGGGTGAGCGACACCGCGTGCGGCTGGATCCGGGCGTAGTCCCGGTGCCAGTCGTCGCGCCGCGCGGTGTCCGGGGTGATCGCGGCCCAGGCGTACTCCGTGATCAGGTCGATGACACCGGTGGTGGCCCCGAGGGTGGAGGGGTCCAGAAAGGGGTGGAAGAAGCGGTGGAGCCCGGGCGCTTCGAGGTCCCAGTCGACGGCGAGCACCCGCTTGCCGTTGGCCGCCAGGATCCAGGCCGTGTTGGCCAGGGCCATGGTGCGGCCCGTACCGCCCTTGTACGAGTAGAAGGTGACGATGCGTCCGTCACGACTGGCTGTCATCCGTGTCCTCCGCATCGGGGGCAGTTCCACGCAACGTGTCCGGGACGTACTGGGTGGTGCCGTAGTCGGCCATGGGGCCGCGGAGCCTGGGCCGTTCGCCGCGGGCGGCGCCGGGGGGTGGTGCGGGCGGATAGACCTCGGCGTGGCGCAGATACTCCTGCGCCGAGGCCTCCACCACCTGGGGCAGGATCTGGCCGAACGCCTCGATGCTGAAAACCCCTCGGGCGGCGGCCCGGCAGGCGGGCCGGCCGTGGTTCATCGCGTGCGGCATGGTCCGTTCCAGACGTTCGGCGAGTTCCGCCTCGGAGTGGCGGCTCTGGGGATCGTCGCGGTTCCAGGGGACGACCACCGTGACCCACGGCCGGGGCGTGGCGTCGAAGGCGGCCAGCCGGGCGCAGCGCCGGTCGTCGACGAGCGCCCAGCGGTCGATGACCAGGATCTCCGGCCGGGCCGGTGGCTGCGTCGGATCGGGCAGCGTCTCGTGGTCGAAGGAGGAGACCGTCGCCTGGTAGTCCAGCGAGCGGACCAGGTCCTGGGCGACGAACGCCAGGGGCCGCGCGGAGTCCGGATGGTACGGGTTCCAGTCCTGCGACAGTTTGCCGTAGCAGTCCGGGGCGCGGCCCTCGGGGAGATCGTGGTGCGTGGGTGCGGCCACCGTCAGATGCATGGGCCGCGGTCCGCCGGGCCTGCCGAAAGCGCTGGGCGCGTGACGGTAGTCGACGGGACTGCCGGGTGTGACACGGGTGGAGTCGGCGACGGCGACAATGCGTTTGGCGAGTTCATAGACCGCCGCCTCGTACTCCTCGGCGAATATGCGGAGTTTGATCAGGCCGTAGAGTCCGTCCGTCACATATCGGTCGCCGAAGGCCCGGTGGTTGAACTGGAGACGTTCCGCCGGTCCCGGCAGTTGTTCGGGCGGCATCGGCACCCAGAGCGCGGGCACGATCGCCTCGGCCGAGCGGTTGCTCTTCGCCTGGTGATAGATCGCCCGCTGGGCGAATGCGTACCACTCCTTTCCGCACATCTCGCTGGCGAAATAGCGGGGAGAGAAGAGCGGAA
Organism: Streptomyces sp. NPDC003691; assembly: GCF_053981115.1. Lineage (NCBI taxonomy): Bacteria > Bacillati > Actinomycetota > Actinomycetes > Kitasatosporales > Streptomycetaceae > Streptomyces > Streptomyces sp. NPDC003691. The sequence goes on from NZ_JBSFNQ010000048.1 coordinate 5,092, forward strand.
CGAAGACCCGGCAGTTCGCCAGTACTTCGCCCAGCCGTTCGGACCACCCCTCGCCGGAGCGGATCTCCCGGTCCATGAAGCCCGCCGGAGCCCCGGCGGGCAGGTCGGTCATGGCCATCACATGACCGCAGAGATCGCGGAAGAGCCGCTCGACCCACATGTCCGGGTCGGGGCCCCCCGCTCCGTACCGCGGTGTGTGGGCATAACTCAAGAAGAAGTACGGCCGATGGTCCGCCGTACGTTGCGCTGTTTCCGACACACGACCCCCGTCCTGTGTGAACGCCCGCCCTCGCGCCCGACCTCGAGGGGAGATGCGGGCGAATTAATCATTCCGGAGCCCGGACACTCCTTCCCCCCGTGGTTCAGTCAAATCAACGCCGCTTTTGAGACATCCAGCGGTCCGCATGGCGAACCGCCTCCTTGATCGGAAACAACCGGGCCCGTCGCCCCCCCAACTGCCCCATACGCACCAGCCGGAGAGGGAAATCAGCACCGATCGTGTCAAATTCCGTGTCGTCGAGGACGACATCCTCGTACGTTGTCCATTTCTTACCCCCATCGGGCTGCCGAACCACACAGGAGTAGGACCTTCGGGGCGCACTCGGGTGGTACTCGGCGAGATGGAAGGCGGTGCACACCGAGAAATCCACATTGATCATCAGGACCACGGCACCGGCTTCGTGCAGAGCGCCGAGCGGAGAGTCCCAGCCCAGATGGGATGTGAGGGGATGCCGGGCGAGCAGTTCGGCCGCCCGGGCCCCGATCGCGGTGAACGAGGTCTGCGGATGGCCGCTCCGTACCGCACCCGGCGCGGTGCGTACGGACTCGGCCAGACTGCCCATCCCCTCGCTCGGGGTGGTGGCCGGATCGAAGGCAGGCATCCGCTCCCTGAAGTCCCGCACCCGGTCGTCCGGCATCCCCCGGATCCGGTCCAGATGCGCCTGGGAGGTGGTGGAGTTGGCCGGGGTGAAGGCGGGGGCGACCAGGGTGCCGCCGGGGCCGAGCGCTTCGAGGAGCGCGTCCCGCAGTCCGTCGGCGGCCAGGCCGGTGCCGCGCAGGGCGGCGTGCACCAGCAGCACGCCACCGGGCTCGACGCCCAGCGCGGCGAGTTGCCCGGCCACCGCCCGGTCAGCCATGTCCGCCGCCCTCCCCGGCGGCCCGCTCCCGCGGATCACCCGCCTCCGGCCCGTCCCGGCCTTCCCGCAGTGTCCGGTGTTCGGCGCGCAGCGCGGCCAGCAGGGCGTGTCCGGCCGCGGTGGGTTCCGGGGCCCGCGCCAGCGTGTCCAGGGCCTTACCGGTCCCGTCGGCCGCCCGGGGGTCGAGCGCCGCGAGCCCGATGCGTACGTACGCCTCCTCCAGCAGTACGGCGGCGGACACCGGCCCGGGGGCCCAGGGCGAGGGGTGCCGCCACTGGCCGTCCTGGGCCAGCAGCCCGCCCACCCGGTACAGGGCGCGGAACGTGGCGCGCCGTACTCCGCGGAGCAGTTCCCCGGCGAACGCCGCGGGTGTCGCGGGCCGGGCCAGCCCGAGCACGCCGTAACCCGGTCCGGCCGCGCCGGGGAGTCTGGGCGCGCGCGGTCCGGGCACGCCGGAGGCGGCCAGGGGGGTGAGGGTGGTGAGGACGAAGGCGGCCTCGGCGGCCTGCCGGGGCGCGGCGGCCCGCAGCAGCGGCCAGGCCGCCGTGAGCAGGGCGTCCCATGCGGCGACCTCGTCGTCCCCGAGCCGGGGTGCGGCGGGGGCGGAGTGGCAGTCGCGGTAGGGGTCGAGGTCGTCCAGGCGGAGGACCGGGATCCCGTCGTGTCCGCCGATGGTCCGTACGGGCCGCCAGCCGGGCACCCCGGCGCCCGCGCCGAGCGGGATCCGCAGCACCGGCCGGCCGGCGACCGCCACGGTGAAGCCGTCGCCGTCCGGGCGGACGGCGGCCTCGGCCGGGCCGCCGAGTTCCAGCTCCCCGAGCGCGGGCAGCCTCAGCACCCCGTCGGGGCAGGGCACCCGGACCTCGGGGCCGGAGCCGTCCCGGACGGAGGCGGCGGCGAGATGGGCGGGCAGCCTCCCGGCGAGCGCCGGGACGCCGGGACGGCCCTCCCGCAGCGCGGCGAGGGTGTCGTCGAGCCAGTTCCGGGTGTACGGGTGGTCCCAGAGCCGGTCGAGGACGTCACCGCTCTCGTCCAGCGCGAGCAACAGCTCCCAGGCGTCCTCCCAGACGGCGCCGCCGCGCCCGGCGAGTTCGCCGGTGAGGGTGCCGCTGAGCATCCGGGTGACGTCCTGGTCGTCGGCGAGGAGGGCGCCGGGCTCGGTGACGGCGAGGGGCACCAGCTCTCCGCCGATCCGCCGTTCGACCCCGCGGACGAGGGCTTCCAGGTCGGCGCAGTAGACGGAGGTGTTGTCGAACTCGTTCTCGGTGCGGTAGCGGTGGGTATAGAGCCCGCCGCCGCAGGAGCGCACCACGGGGCAGTCGCGGCAGGTGTCGCTCACCGAGGCGAGCCCCAACTGCCGGGCCCTGACCCCGGGATGCGCGGCGACCTCGTCGAACGAGTGCCGCAGCACGTCGAACCCGGTCGCCGCGGCACCTTCGTAGGCGCTCTTGAGCGAGTCGACCTGTTCGAGGGCGCCGTCCGTCTCGACGACCACCAGATCGGTCGGGGCCAGACCGAGGGACTCGGTGAGGCTGGGGCCGCCCGCGAGGGTGGAGAAGAGCGATTCGAAGAGCCGGACCGGGACCGGGCGCCCGGCGGCGTCCCAGCGGTCGAAGATCTTGAGCAGCCAGTCGGCGTACGCGGTGGGCGAGCCGTCCGGGCGGGCCGGGGGCTGGTCCCAGGTCGCGTGCGGCAGCAGGAAGTCGATCCGCGGCGGCGCCAGCTCGGCCAGTGCGTCGTAGACGGCGACGGGGTCGTTGGCCACGTCGACCGTGCACAGCAGTCCGAGGTAGAGATGGCGGTAGCGGTCCTGCCGGAGCAGCTCCACGGCCTTCAGTACGAGGGGGTGGCTGGTACGGCCGTCGGCGAAGCGGCGGTGCCGGTCGTTGGCGGACCGGTCTCCGTCGAGGGAGATGCCGACCTTGAGCCCGTATTCGGCGAAGAGGTCGAGATACCGGGGGCTCAGCTGTAAGCCGTTGGTGTGGATCCGGAGATCCAGTTCGGCGATACCGTCCAGCGCGCGGGTGAGTTCCTCGCAGACGCGGCGCAGTCGCACGGGCCCTGCCAGCAGTGGCTCCCCTCCGTGCAGGATCACTGACACGGAGGGCAGGGCATGATTTTTGGCATGCTCGGCCAGTCGCAGAGCTGTCCAGGTAATCGCTTCGTCAGAGATTGCCTTCGGGCGGGTTCGCCAGCTCTGATCAGCGTGTTCATAGATATAGCAGTGGTCGCAGGCGAGATCGCACCGGCTGTGCACCTTGAGAACGATCTCGCGGAATGGGACCAGCGGTCCTGTCATTCCACCAGTCTAGTGGTCCGGAGGCGGCAAAGTAGCCGAAACGCAGACCAAGCAGACTAGAGCGACGAGTTGAACGTGGCGATGCGCACGGGGCGTTCGGCTGCCGGGGCGGCCCCCGTCTTCTTCACCGCGCCGCGCTCGGACTGCGGCAGGGAGACTCGGTTGCGCTTCGCCGCGGCGAAGGATGCGGAGTTCGTCATGGGGGCCGTCCTTATTGATCTGTGTACATGATCGCGCACGATCTGGCTGTACAGCACGGATAACCAGGCACCATTGCGGCGCCCGGCGGCACGACTCTACTCTCAAGTTCACCCGGAGCAACTCAGCTAGTGAAGACGTAACAGTTAGAGTTGCTTCATATTCTGTCAGGAAGGCGCGGAGGAAGCGATTCCACCTCTCGGGTGAGGCTGACGGCATAACTGCAGACAGGGGGAGGCATGTCCGGCAATCCCGGCCCGGCGGACGGCATCGTGTTCCGCAATACCGATCTACCTGCGCTTTTCCATCACACGGATGCCGTGGCCATCACCCGCCAGCGCCAGGCGGTCGGCTCCGTACGCCGCCGGCTGCTGCTGCTCGTGGTGGGCGCCGCGGCCGCCGCGCTGCCCGCCTGGAAGCTCGGTGACACGTTCCAACTCGCGTCGGCGATCAGCGTGTTGGCGTATGCGGGAGTCCTGTTGATCGGTGCCCGCGCGTCCCGCAGCGGGGCGACGTCGCACTGGCAACTGAACCGTTCCGCCGCCGAGTACATCAAGTCCATGTGCTGGCGGTATTCCGTGCATGGAGCACCCTTTGACGCGCGCTCCGCCGACCCGGACGAATTGTTCGCCCAGCGTCTCGAAGAAGGACTCCGGGAGCTGTCGAAAGTGGGCTGGCGGGATCCCCGTCCGGACATTCCCGGGGTGGCCTCGGGAGAACTGATCACCCCGGCCATGCGAAGACTCCGGGAACAGGAGTTCGGGCTGCGCCGGGAGACCTACATCCGCGACCGGCTGATCGAACAGCGGAACTGGTACCACCGCAGTGCGGAGAACTCCCGCCGGGCCACTCTGGTGTGGTCGGGCACCATCGCCGTCCTCACTCTGCTGGCGCTCGCCCTTTCGCTGCTGCACACGTTCTCGGTGGCCGAGTCGGTCGACGCCCTGGGGACGCTCTCCGCCGCCGCCGCGGCCTGTCTGGCCTGGAGCGAGATCCGCCGCCGCCGTCCGCTGATCGCCGCCCACTCGCTGGTCGAGGAGGACCTCGCGGCGATGCACTCGGCGATGGAGACCTCGGTGACGGAGGCACAGTGGCCGTCCGCGGTCTACGAGACGGAGCGCATCGTGTCGCCGCAGCATACGGACTGGCTGGTGCGGCACCGCAGTTGAACACCTCCGCGGAAGGCGGGCAGCGCCCGTCCGAACGCGGCCGAACGCCGGGCGCCGGGCGCGGCTGAATGCCGGGCGCGGCCGGGCCCGGCCCGCGGTACGCCCGCCGCCGTTGAACACCGTCCGCGCGGCGGGCCCGGGGGTCAGGGGCGCAGCAGGCCGTCCTGCCAGATGACGGTGACGGGTTTCCCGAGGTCACGCGCGTAGTGGACGATGTCGGCCGTGCCGCCGAGGCCCCGGGAGGGCCCGCCGTCCCAGACCGCGAGCAGCCGGTCGCAGTTGTCGGCGATATAGGCGCCGGCCGCGTAGTAGGCCTCGTCGGTGGAGTGCCGGAAGCCGAGCCGCACCTCCCTGGTGGCCCGGCGCCGGTAGGCCCGGAAGGAGTCCAGCTCGCCGGGGGCGAACCCGTCCTCGTAGTCCTCGCTGGGGATGACGGCGGTCAGTGTTCCGCCGCAGTCCAGGGCGAGTCCGGCGAAGAGCTGGTCCGCGCCGATGGCCAGGCTCGAATAGGCCTCGAAGCCCTCCTCGCACCGGCGGAAGGCCGCCAGCAGCCCGGCCCGGATGTCCGCGTGGCCTTCCGGGGGAATGATGCGGTGGCCGGTGATACCGATGCGCTTCACTGCCGTGCGACCCCCCGTGTCCTGCGGCGTGCCCTGTGCTCCGACATGGTCCCAGAACGCGGCCCGTCGTCGAGACCCCGTCCGGATGGAGGACGGGCGCACGGGGCCGCGGGTTGACCGGCGGGCGGCACCGCGGTGCTCCCGGAGCCCCCGCGCGGGCCACGGAGCGCCCCCGGCCGGGGGTTTGGTGTACCGAACCGCCCGGCCGGTACGACCGGCCGGGACCGGCTACGGACTGCCGCCACCGGCCGCCGGGCGTCGGCGGGTCCGCACCCGGCGCTCCCCCGCGGCCACCGGGACGGCGAGGGTGTTGCCCGGTGGCGGGAACGGGCAGATGAAGTGGTCCGCGAAGGCGCAGGGCGGCAGCAGGGCCCGGTTGAAGTCGACCGTGACCGAGCCGTCCGCCGCCGGGGGCCGGGGCCGCAGAAAGCGGAAGCGGTAGCTGGTTCCCGGCCCGTCCTCGCCGCCGGGGCCGGTACCGGTACCGGGGCCGGCCGGCTCGGTGGCGGTGCCGGTGCCGGTGCCGGTGGGAACGGCACCGGTCGGATCGGTGAAGACCGCCCACAGGGAGCCGTCGTCCTCGACGGCGACCCGCAGGGTCCGTTCGGCGCCGCCGAGCCGGAAGGCGATCTCGCCGTCGAGGCCGAGGCTCCGGGCCGCGCCGTCCGCGTTCGCGACCCGGAGCCCGGTCCGCCGCTCGTACGGCAGATAGCGCCCGGGCAGTACCCAGCGGGCGTCGTACGGCGTCGCCTCGATGCCGTCGAAGGCCCGCCGCGCGGGGGCGGCCGGGTCGAAGTCGCGGACCGCCCAGAGCCCTTCGCGCCGCAGGACCACCAGACGGCGTTCGCCGTGGCCGGTACGGGCCGCGGGGACCGGGCCGTGGTCGGCGGTGAGCCGGACCTCCCCGGCGAACGGCGCGCCGTCGAGGGTGAGTCCGTCGTCGGCGGAGGCCGTGAGCCGTACCGCGTCGCCGTCGGCGGTCCACCGCCCGGGGACGCCGGAGACCTGTCCGTCCGGGTGGTCGTCGAGCCAGTGGGTGCCGGTGAGGGAGAGCGGTCCGTAGGGCCCGGCGACGGTCGCGGCCCGGCGCTCGTGCCAGAGCTGCCAGTCCGCCGCGGCCCGGCCGTCGCCGGACGGACCGTCGCCGGTCCCGGTGCGGTGCTGTACGGAGTCGGCCATGCCGGTCAGCCTGCCATGCGGGGGCGCGTGGGCACAGGACCGCTCGGGCGCCGCGCGCCGGGCGCCCGTGGATGCTTCCGTGCTCCGGTACGGCCGGTGGGCCCCGGAAGCCGGTGCCGTCAGCCGTCGCAGGGGCAGCAGCACTCGCATTCGCAGCAGTCACAGCAGTCGCAGCAGTCGCCGCCGAGGCCCTTGCGCCTTCTGCGGGACCAGGGGCCTTCGTAGCTCTTGCGGCAGCAGGGCCGGCAGGTGCCCCAGACCACGAGGGCGGCGCCGCAGCCGCCGAGGAAGCTGCGGGGCCGGGGCCGGCCGCCGGAGCCCGGGTCGCCGTCCGGTCCGGACGGCGGGTCGCCGTCCCCCCATCCGCCGCCGCTTCCGGAGCCTCCGCTCAGGCGCCCGCCGTAGAGGCTTCCCCCACCGTCCGGACTTCCCCCGTCGGCGCTTCCGGAGCCCGCGCTCAGGCGTCCGCCGTACAGGCCTCCCCCGCCCTCCGGACTTCCCCCGCCGTACGGGTTCCCGGTGCCCCGGCCGGAACCGGACGCCGATGTCCGCCCCTCGTGGCGGTGGGTGCAGGAGACGGTGCCGAAGGTCCGGTCGACGGCCGCCCGCAGCTCGTGGGCGAGCAGCGCATGGACCAGCTTGTCGTCGGTGAACTCCGCGTCGCGCAGGGCGAGCCGGACCCCGTGCACCGCGTCGTCGGCGAGCCTGCGCGCCTCGGTGAGCGGAGTGGCCGTGGCGGTCAGCGGATTCCAGGCGCCGGCCGCCGCGTCCGCCGTCCGGTCCTCCACCGCGTCCAGCAGATGCGCGAGGCGGCCGAAGAGCCGCCCGGCCTCGGCCAGCGGGGCGATGTTGCCGGGGCGTCCGGCGAGGACCGCGGTATGGGCGAAGGCGGCCGCGGTCGCGGTCTCGGTGGGCTCGGTGACGGCGAGCAGGGAGGTCCCGGGCCCGGCCGCGGCCTCCACTCCGGACTGCCGGTCGACGGCGTCCAGCAGGACGGCCGTGTCGAAGCCCAGTTCGGCGCCGGTACGGGCGCCCGCCCGGTCCCAGCCCGCGGCCACCCGGCGGGCGGCCCCGGCCAGCGGACGGCGGGCCAGTACTCCGTCCCGGTCGGCGACGTGGTCGCGCATCTTCGCCGACGCCAGCACCAGCGAGACGGCCGCGGCCAGCCTGGCTCCCTCGCCCCGGGCCACCGGCGCGGTGCGCATACCGCGCAGCGGGCAGGGCCCCGCGGTACGGCGTGCGCCGGGCGCACGTTCGGACTGAGCCTCCGTCAGGACCGAGATGATCAACCCGTCGTAGTTGGTCACCACCCGGGCGAACTGGCCGTGGTCGGCGCGGAGCGCCAGACAGAGCCCGCACAGATGAGCCATCCACTCGGTCTTGAGCCCATCGGTCAGCCGATGGGCACAAGGCCTGACTATTCCGAACAAAACGTCCCCCCGCACGACCGTTCAGACGGTGATTGTCACACCGCTCGGGCATGGTGATCAGACACCAGTGCGGCACCGGACGGTTCCTCACATCACCCATCCGGCTCGACTTTCATATTTTGAGCAGATCATGCGCCTTATTCGGGAAGGAAGCTGACGAACCACCACAAGTTCTGCACCAGTAACGTCACGAATCCCCTGCGCGACGGCAATCCACTTGGCACCCGGTCCGCATGATGGACGACCATAGGGGCAGGGACGACAACAGACCGCCGGGACGGCGGAACACGGAGAAAGGAGGCGTCGATGGGATCTGTTCGCAAGGCGAGCGCCTGGCTGGGACTCGTCGAGGACAGCGACGACCGCTACTACGCCGACGGCGGCTACGACGGCGAGTACGCCGAGGCCGCCGACACCGGCGAGGTGTGGGCCACCGACCCGCGGGTCAGGGTCGCCTCCGAATCCGCCGCCCAGGAGGACGGCCGCCGGATCGCGACCGTCTCCCCCACCTGCTTCCGGGACGCCCGGGGTATCGGCGAGCTGTTCCGTGACGGTGTCCCCGTGATCGTCAATCTGACGTCGCTGGAGCCCGCCGACGCCAAGCGCGTGGTGGACTTCGCCGCCGGGCTGACGTTCGGGCTCCGCGGTTCCATCGACCGGGTCGCGACCCGGGTCTTCCTGCTGAGCCCCGCGGACACCCGGGTCGTCAGCGGTGAGGGCCCGAACGCCCGGGACGGCTTCTTCAACCAGAGCTGAGCGGGTGCGGCGCGCCTCACGGCCGCCGCGCCCGCCCGGCCGGCTTTCTCCGCTCCTCCCCCGCCCCCGTCACCCGTACGCCCGCCGCCGGAACCACCGGCGAAGCCGCCCTCACCGTCACCACCGTCAGCGGAACGCGTCCTGCCCGGTGAGCGCCTTGCCCAGCACGAGCTGGTGCATCTCCACGGTGCCCTCGTAGGTGAGCACGGACTCCAGATTGGTCGCGTGCCGCATCACCGGGTACTCCAGGGAGATGCCGTTCGCGCCCAGGATCGTGCGCGCGGTACGGCAGATCTCGATGGCCTCGCGCACATTGTTGAGCTTTCCGAAGCTGACCTGCTCGGGCCGGAGCCTGCCCGCGTCCATCCGGCGCCCCAGATGGTGGGCGAGGAGGATCCCCTTGTGCAGTTCCAGGGCCATATCGGCGAGCTTGGCCTGGGTGAGCTGGAAGCCCCCGATGGGACGGCCGAACTGCTCCCGGGTACGGGAGTACGCGAGCGCGGCGGCGAAACTCGACCGCGCCGCGCCCATCGAGCCCCAGACGATCCCGTAACGGGCGTGGTTGAGGCAGCTCAGCGGCGCCCGCAGCCCGTCCGCCCCGGGCAGTACGGCATCGGCGGGCAGACGCACCCCGTCGAGCACCAGCTCGCTGGTGACACTGGCCCGCAGCGACCACTTGTGGTGGATCTCCGGCGCGGTGAAGCCCGGTGTCCCGGCGGGGACCAGAAAGCCGCGGACGCCCTCGTCCGTACGCGCCCAGACGACGGCGACCCCGGCGACGGAGCCGTTGGTGATCCACATCTTGCGCCCGTCGAGGACCCAGTCGGAGCCGTCCCGCCGGGCCCGGGTGCGCATCCCCGCCGGGTCGGAGCCCTGGTCGGGCTCGGTGAGCCCGAAGCAGCCGATGATCTCGCCGGACGCCATGCCCGGCAGCCAGCGCTCGCGCTGCTCCTCGGAGCCGTAGCGGTGGATCGCGTACATCGCCAGCGAACCCTGGACCGAGACCAGGGAGCGGATACCGGAGTCGGCGGCCTCCAGCTCCAGACAGGCCAGTCCGTACTGAACGGCGCTCGCGCCGGTGCAGCCGTAGCCGGTGAGCGTCATGCCCAGGGCGCCGAGCGCCCCCAGCTCCCGGGCCAGCTCCCGGATACCGGGCAGCCGCCCCTGCTCGTACCACTCGGCGATGTACGGGGCGATCCGGTCGGCCGCCCAGCCGCGCACGGTGTCTCGGACGGCCAGTTCGTCCGGGGCGAGCAGCTCGTCGAGGCCCAGCGGATCGTCCGGATCGAAGGGCGCGGGCTTGGCGGACACGGTCATGGCGGCAACCTCCGGGCGCTGGTCGGCGGGGCGGGGCCCGGGACGGGCGGCCGCCGCACCGAAAACTAGCAGCGATAGGCCGAACGGGAGGTGTCGGTCCCGCCACATTCCGTACGGTCCGGAGGGGTTGCTCAGCCGCGGTGCACCACCTCGCGGCCCGGGCCGCGGCTCGGGGGGACCGATACGGCACGGGCCCGGGGGCCGGAGCCGGTGCGCTCGCCGGACTCGCCGCCCGGGTCCGGGCAGCGGGGCCCGGCGGCGGCCCGGTCGTCGGCGGACTTCGGCAGCCGGAGCGCGGCCAGCGCGCCGAGGAGCAGCAGCCCGGCGCTGACCACGAGGGTCACATGCAGTCCGCGGACGAAGGACTCCCGCGCGGTGGCCCGCAGCAGCTCCCCCGCGGCCCCGCCGAGCCGTTCGGCGACCTGCTGGGCCTCGCCCAGGGAGTGCGCCGCGTCCTCGGCGGCGGACCGGGGCACCCCGGACAGGCCGCCGAAACCGGGGGCGTACGCCGCGTTCATCACGCTGCCCAGCAGTGCGATGCCCATCCCGGCGCCGAGCTGGTAGGAGGTCTCGCCGATGGCGGCGGCGCCGCCCGCATGCTCCGCGGGGGCCTCGCTGAGCATCGACTCGTACGCCGCGAACAGCGTCGTCTGGAGGCCGAAGCCGAGCAGGACGAAGCCGGTGGCGAGCAGGGCCGGCCGGTCGTGCTCGCCCATCAGGGTCAGCAGCAGCACCGCGCCCGCGGTCAGGACGAACCCGCCGCCCGCCATCCGCCGCGGGCCGATGTACCGCAGGGTGTACGAGCCGGTGGCACCGGCGGCCATCGCCGCGAAGGTCAGCGGCAGCAGCCGGAGCCCGGTCTCCAGCGGACTCAGCCCGAGCACCAGCTGGAGGTACTGGACCGCGATCAGCTCCAGGCCGACCAGGGCCAGCATGCAGAGCACGATGCAGCCCACGGCCGTGGCGAAGGTGGGGGTGGCGAACAGCCGGACGTCGATCAGCGGATGGGTGCGGCGGCGCTGCCGCCGGACGAAGAGCACCAGCAGCGCGGCGCCCGTCAGCAGCGGCAGCGCGGTGGCGGGTTCGAAGGGGTGGTGGCCGACCCCGAGCCGCTTCACCCCGAGCACCAGTCCGAGCACACCGCCCGCGGCCGTCAGGGCGCCGAGGACGTCCCACGGCCCGTCGGACGCGCCCCGGGACTCCGGCAGGAGACCGGCGCCCAGCGGCAGGATCACCGCCATCAGCGGGATGTTGATCAGAAAGACCGAGCCCCACCAGAAGTGTTCGATCAGAAAGCCGCCGAGGACGGGGCCGGCCGCCGCGCCGACGGCGGCGACCGCCGTCCAGATACCGATGGCGGTGGCCCGCTCGCGCCGGTCGGGGAAGACGGAGCGGAGCACGGAGAGCGTGGCCGGCATGATCATTGCGCCGCCGACGCCCAGCAGGGCGCGGGCCGCGATCAGCACCTCGGGGGTGCTCGCCCAGGCCGCCAGCGCGGAGGCCGCCCCGAAGACCCCGTAGCCGATGAGCAGCACCCGCCGCCGTCCGACGCGGTCGCCGAGGGTGCCGAAGAGGATCAGGAGCGCGGCGCAGACCAGGGGGTAGGCGTCGACGATCCAGAGCAGCTGGACGCCGGTGGGGCGCAGGTCCTCGGTGACCGCCGGAACGGCGACATGGAGCACGGTGGCGTCCACGGCGACCAGCAGCAGACTGACGCAGAGGACGAGGAGGACGACCCAGCGGTTGGTCCCGCCGTCCGCGGCGCGCAGCCGCGCCACGGCACCGGTCGTCCCTGCCATGCCTGCTACCTCCAGTGGTTCCCTCGCACCCGGCGGACCCGGCCGTGTGGGAGGACGGGGACGATCCCAGCGGCGTTCCGGCATCGGCGTACGAGTGAGCCGCAAGCGTACGCGAGTTCAGGTCACCGGCGCGTGGCCGACCTCCCGACCGGGGGCGCGCCGGGGTGTGGCGTACGCCACCCTGCCCTTCGGTTCCCGTATGAGAAAAAATTCATACGGGCATGCGATGAACGGCAATTGAGGTACGGCCGGGATCGAAAGGGCTTTCCGGTCGCCCTGTCCCGGCGAAACCGGGCGGGCCGGGGCGGGCAAACGGCGGACCGTTCCCGGGCATTACGCCACGGCTGCTCCTGGATTTCCCGAATGAGCCGTCTTAAATTCGGCGTCAGGAGACATAGTCCACATCACATGGTCATCACAAACCCGCCGGATCGGCCGGGTCGCACACTCACTCCCTGTAACGTCGATAGGGTGCGTACCGACATCTTCGCCCGACTGGACCGGGAGCCGGAACCACCGAAGATAGAGATCCCGCGGATGAGCCGCACCCGTCTCGCCCTCTTCGGCGGGACGGCTGCCTTCTACACGGCCATCGTCGTGGCCGTGCTGGTGCCCACCTGGCTGGTGACCGTCGACTGGAAGGTCATGCTCTTCCGGCCCTACCAGCAGTGGCCCGAGCTCCATGCCTTCCTCGACTACTTCGTCGTCCTCGGCCAGCGCGGTCCCACGGCGGTCATGGTCGCCGCCTGGCTGGGCTGGCGCTCCTGGCGCATGCACACCCTGCGGCCGCTGCTGGTGCTCGGCGCCGCGCTGCTGCTGCTCAATGTGACGGTCGGCTCGGTCAAGCTCGGCCTGGGCCGGCTCGGCCCCCACTACGCGACGCAGATCGGTTCGACCGAGATGTTCGCCGGCGGGGATATATTTCCCTCCGGTCATACCGCCAACGCCGTGGTGACCTGGGGAATCCTCGCCTATATGGCGACCACCCCGCGGACCCGCCGCAATCTGTCGGCGCTGTCGGCGACGGTCTCGCTGGGCGTCGGCCTCACCACGGTCTATCTCGGCACGCACTGGCTGAGCGACGTTCTTCTCGGCTGGGCCGCCGGACTGCTGATCCTGCTGGCCCTGCCGTGGTGCGAGCCGCTGATCACCCGGGCCGAGGCCCGGATCCTCGGCCTGCGCGACCGCTGGCGGGCCGGCCGGCTGCCGCTGCCGTCGCTTCCGGTGGCCACCGGCGGGCCCCGGCCCGGCCCCGCCCTGCGGGAGAGCGCTCCCGGTCACGGGGTACCCGCGGCCAAGCGGGCGCACGGCTCCCGGGCGTCCGTGGTGGGCCTGAGCGCCTCGCTGCCCGGCCCCTCCCGGGCCCGGTCCGCGCAGCACCCGGGGGCGCCGGACGGGGTGCCCGCGCCGGCCCGCAGGTCCGGGCGGGAGGCGGTGACGCCCTCGGGCGGCGGCCGCACGATGACCTGAGGTCACGGAGTCTGCGGTGAGGGGCCCCGGCCGGACCGGCCGGGGCCTCTCCGCCGTCCGGCGGCCGGGTCAGCCGCGCCAGCAGCGGATCACGGTGTCGTGCTCGACCTCGAAGTTGAGCCGGCCGCGCTGGTACTCGAGGGTGATGATCGCGCCCGGCGGCAGGGACCGTACGGTGCTCCAGCCGCGTGACCGGGCGCGCCGCTCGGCGGCTCCCCCGCTCATGCCGACGTACGCCCCGGTGGAATCGTCCGGCTCACCGGACGCATGCGGATCAGGTGCCATGCCTCCACCGTAGGAGGCCGCGGGCGAGAACAAAAGCCCGGGCGGGACGGCTTCCACGGCCGCCGGGTCCGTCACCGGCCACCCCCGGCGGCACTTTTCCGCACATCTCCGGTACGGCTCCGGGCGGCCTTCTCCGATACCGCTCCGGATCGGCCGCCCGGGTCGCCCGGTGATGGTCCGGGCAGTCCGCCGGACCGTCTTACCGGCGCCTTACCGGGTTCTTCCCGGGGTCTTCCCAGGGTGTTCCCCAGCCGGCCGGGGCCGGGCCCCGCCCGTTCTCCGGCGGACGTTCCCCGGGGCTCTTCACCGACTGTGCTCACGGCCCGCCCGCCCTCTCTCCCACGCTCTCCCGCGACAGGTGTTCGACGGAAACCGGGCCGCTCCGAACGGGACGTTCGACACCGCGGCCACGGAAATTCCGCCCGGCGGCCGACCCGGGAATTCGGCAGGGAATTACCGATCCGCCAGGCCGGGCCGAATTGCATGACGCTCCGTGGCGTTCACGATTTCCTCACAGAATCCGGGAACCCGTCCCCTCGGCCGACCGCCCGTGTCAGCCGGTCCCGCAGGACCCTGATGTGGTCGGTCAGCTCCACCGGCTCCACGACCTCGAAGTCCACGCCCATCAGCATCACATGGATCACCATCACATCCAGGCTGGTCGCCCCCGCGTGCAGCAGGCACTGCCCGTCGCCGTCCGGCTCCACCACACCGTCGGAGGGGGAGAGCTGTTCCCGGGCGCGGTCGGCGGACATCTTCAGCCTGATCACGGCCCGGGTGGCATAGGCCCGGGTCGACACCCCGCGCGACACATAGGCCGCCAGGTCGTCGGCGGGCGGGGTGCGCGGGGTGAAACGCGGGCCGTGCGGCGGAGTGGGCACGATCCGGTCGGCCCGGAAGGTACGCCAGTCCGCCCGGTCGACGTCCCAGGCGACGAGGTACCAGCGGCGCTCGGTACAGACCAGGCGGTGCGGTTCCACCGTGCGCCGGGTGGCGGTGCCGCCGTGGTCCTCGTAGCGGAAACGCAGCCGCTCGCTGTCCCGGCAGGCGTTCGCCAGCTCGGTGAGGACCGAGGGGTCGAGCCGGGCCCCGGGGGTGCGCAGCAGCGGCACCGTGAAGGCGTTGAGCGCCCCGACCCGGCGCCGCAGCCGCCCGGGCAGCACCTGCTCCAGTTTGGCCAGGGCCCGTACGGAACTCTCCCCGATGCCCTCGATGCCCTGGCCGGCGGCGGTACGCAGCCCGACGGCGACGGCCACCGCCTCGTCGTCGTCGAGGAGCAGCGGCGGCAGCTGGGCGCCGGCTCCCAGCTGGTAGCCGCCGCCGGTGCCCGGGCTGGCGTTGACGGGGTAGCCGAGTTCGCGCAGCCGGTCCACGTCCCGGCGGACCGTGCGCGAGGTGACGCCGAGCCGCCGGGCCAGGTCGGCGCCGGACCACTCGCGGTGGGCCTGGAGCAGCGAGAGCAGACGCAGCAGACGTGCGGAGGTCTCCAACATGGCATGCAGTCTGCCAAGGATCGCGGACCGTTCCGGTCCGCGATCCCCCCGTGATCCCCGGCGGGGACCCGCGGCGCTCCCGGCGGGCTCAGCGGCGCCGGACCCGGCGCAGGGCCGCCGCGGCCAGATGGCGCAGCGCGTAGAGGCTGCCGTAGCAGCGGCAGCGGAGCCGGTACCCCAGCTCCCGTACGATCCCGCCGGTCCCCCGGGCCCGGGCGTGCTCCAGCAGTGCGGTGAAAACGGCCTCGTGGCGGGCGGCGATCGCGGCCGGGTCGAAGCGTTCGGAGGCGGCCAGTGCGGCGGTACCGGCCCGGCGGCGGCGCTCGTCGTCCCCGATCAGCTCCAGCAGGGCGTCCGTCACGGCGGCCGGGTCGCCGACGGGCACCAGCCTGCCGTCGACCCCGTCCTCGATGATCTCCCGAGGTCCGTTGGGGCAGTCGGTGGAGACCACCGGTAACCCGCACCGCATGGCCTCCACGATCGTCATGCCGAAGGCCTCCTTGGCGGAGGTCACCGCGGCGATCGACGCTTTGGCCCACTCGGGCTCCAGCGGATGGACGTTGCCCATCAGGAAAACGTGCTCGCGCAGGCCCCGGTCGGCGATCAGCCGGGTGAGCGCCTCGCGCTCGTCACCGGTGGCATCGCCGCCGCCGTAGATCCGTAACCGCCAGTCGGGCCGGGCGGCGACCACCCCGGCGAACGCCTCGACCAGCAGGTCGTACCGTTTGACCCGGGTCAGGCGCCCGGCCGCCGCGACGACCTTCGCCCGGCCGTCGGATGGTGCCACGGACGGCCTGGGCACCCCGTTGGGCACCGCGTCGATCCGTACCCCGGGCAGCCTGAACCGCGTGCGGTAGGAGTGGGCGTCGGCCTCGGTGACCGTGGTGATCGCGTCCAGCCGCGCGTAGCGGTAGCCCAGTTCGCGGCGGAGCCGGTAGCCGTGGCCGTCGAGGGTGAGGTGCTCCTGGCCGACGCGGACCGTGCCGCGGCGGGCCTGCCGGGCGATATGGACGTTGAGCCCGGGGCGGGTACCGACGACGACATCCGCTTCGAGGCTTCGCAGATGGGCGCCGATCCGGCTGTCGGTGAGCCTGCTGTACTGCCGGTGGCGGCCGTCGCCGCGCGGGAACACCCGTGCGGGCCTGGCATGTTCGGGATGGTCGCCCGCGTACTCCGGACTGTCCTTGCGGAGTTCCACGAGCGCCCGGAGGGTGACGCCCCGGGGCGCGCCCATCCGTGGTGTCTCGCGGTGGCGGAAGACCGAGACGATCTCGACGTCGTGCCGTTCGGCCAGGGCCTCGGCGAGGGTGAAGGTGGTACGGATCGTTCCCCCGATGCCGTACGCGTTGTGGAGCAGGAAGGAGATGCGCATGCGTCTCTCGTCATGAATGGTCGGATCATGAAGTGGTCGGACCAGACTCTACTGGCCGTCAGATACCGCGTACGAAAAGGTTTCTGGGGATTCCGCGTCCCCCGTTCCGGTGGCCTTCCGCGCGTGACCCCGGCCGGAATCGTCCGTTGAACCAGTGTGAGCCGGGAGCCGCCCGGCCCAGTGCGATCACGCATCAAGCACCATCAGGACGAGGAGCCATCCGTGCCCCGCATGCTCGACGTCAGCGCGGACGTACGCGCCGAGCTCGGCAACGAAGAAGCCGACCGGCTGGTCGCCGGCGACTCCGAGACCCCGGCCAGTTACGACTGTGCCTCCTGCCGCACCCCGGGCGACCCCGCGCAGGAGCGGACCAGCACCGTGCTGTTCGTCGGCGAGGAGACGGCCGTCCTCGCCTTCGCCCATGCGACCTGCATTCCCTCGCAGGTCGTCCGGCTCGCCGAGGACCAGCTCGCGGGAGCCGTGGAATCCATCACCGGTACCGAGGAGCCCGCTGTGCCCATGACCACCGACCCCACCTCCCTGAACGCCGCCCCCGGTCAGGCGGTGCTCGGCGTCACCAGCGGTCTGATCCTGGTCGACGGGGAGCTGCACCCCGCGCTGGTGGTGGAGCCGACCGCGCCCATCGCCCGTCCCGGCACCACCGGGAACGGCGGGGACGACTTCCTGCCCCTGCTGATCGAGCAGGGCTTCGCCCCGGTCCACGACGTCAACACGCTGCCCGGCACGCTCGACGGCTGGTCGGTGCTGCTCGCCGTGGGCCAGCTGCACGCGATCCTCCAGCCGGGCGCGGTCGCCTGGTGGAAGGCGCACCAGCCGCTCCAGGTCACCGACGGCTGGCGGTCCGCGGTCAACAAGTCCCACACGGTGCTGGTGTTCTGCGCGCCGGCCGGCTCGATCGGCCAGCAGCCGCGGGAGGACCTGCTGCGGGACGCGCTGGAGAAGGCCGCGGCCGGCGGCCGTCTGGTGGCCGCGGCGATGCCGCTGGCGGGCACCTGACCGTCCGGCGGTCCACCGGCGGGGGCAGGGCACACCGGTGCCCTGCCCCCGCGGGGCGTCCGGGGCCGGGACACCGGTGTCCGGCGGCGGGTGGTTCCCGGCGCCCGGCAGTGACGGGGCGGGGTGTGGATCGTTGCAGGTACGTGCAGACATACGACCCCACCCGCCAGCCGTATCCGAGCCCGATCCCCGGTATGCGCCCCGCGCGCGAGGCGGCGGGCTTCTCCCTGACGCCCATCTACGACGCGCTGTACTCGGAGTACCGCCGGTCGTTCCGGGCGCTGCCCGGGGACCGGTCGGGCGAGGAGCACCTCGGCTTCCTCGCGTTCTCCGTCCAGGCGTCGGCCCGCGGCGCCGGACAGCTGCCGTACGCCGGCGCGGGCTGGCAGCCGTATCCCGTAAGGCAGCCCCCGGCGGCCCTGCCGCCCGCACCGCGCCGCAGCCACTGAGCCGCGGCGGTACCGGCAGTACGGAAAAAGAGCGCGCCGCCCCCCGGCCGGGAGGCGGCGCGCGGTACGGGCCGGGCCCGTACGGACTACTTCTTGCGGCTGCGCTTCTCCCGCACCCGGACCGAGATGTGCAGCGGGGTGCCTTCGAAGCCGAACTCCTCCCGCAGCCTGCGCTCCACGAAGCGGCGGTAGCCGTGCTCCAGGAACCCGGAGGCGAAGAGCACGAACCGCGGCGGCTTGGTGCCCGCCTGGGTGCCGAAGAGGATCCGCGGCTGCTTGCCGCCCCGGATGGGGTGGGGGTGCGCGGAGACGATCTCACCGAGGAAGGCGTTCAGCCGTCCGGTGGGGACCCGGGTCTCCCAGCCCGCGAGCGCGGTCTCGATCGCCGGGACCAGCTTCTCCATATGACGGCCGGTACGGGCCGAGACGTTGACCCGCGGCGCCCAGGCGATCTGGGCCAGCTCGGTCTCGATCTCGCGCTCCAGGTAGTAGCGGCGCTCCTCGTCGAGGGTGTCCCACTTGTTGTAGGCGATCACCATCGCGCGGCCCGCTTCGACGGCCATGGTGATGATCCGCTGGTCCTGGACGCTGATGGACTCGCTGGCGTCGATCAGGACCACCGCGACCTCCGCCTTCTCCACGGCGGCGGCGGTGCGCAGGGAGGCGTAGTAGTCCGCGCCCTCCTGGAGGTGGACCCGGCGGCGGATACCGGCGGTGTCGACGAACTTCCAGGTCACCCCGCCCAGCTCGATCATCTCGTCGACCGGGTCGCGGGTGGTGCCGGCCAGCTCGTCGACGACCACCCGCTCCTCGCCCGCGACCTTGTTGAGCAGGGACGACTTACCGACGTTCGGACGGCCGATGAGGGCGATCCGGCGCGGTCCGCCGACGGCCGTGCCGAAGGTCTGGGCGGGGGCGTCGGGCAGTACCTCGAGGACGGCGTCGAGCATGTCGCCGGTACCGCGGCCGTGCAGCGCGGAGACCGGGTGCGGCTCGCCGAGGCCGAGGGACCAGAGCATGGCCGCGTCGGCCTCGCCGCTGGGACCGTCGACCTTGTTGGCGCAGAGCACCACCGGCTTCCCGGCCCGGCGCAGCAGCTTCACCACGGCCTCGTCGGTGTCGGTGGGGCCGACGGTGGCGTCCACGACGAAGACGACCGCGTCGGCGGCCTCGATGGCGTACTCGGCCTGGGCGGCGACGGAGGCGTCGATCCCGAGGACGTCCTGCTCCCAGCCGCCGGTGTCGACGAGCTTGAAGCGGCGGCCCGCCCACTCGGCCTCGTAGGTGACCCGGTCACGGGTGACGCCGGGCCGGTCCTCGACGACCGCTTCGCGGCGGCCGATGATCCGGTTCACCAGGGTCGACTTGCCGACATTGGGGCGGCCGACGACGGCGAGGACGGGCAGCGGGCCGTGACCGGCCTCGTCGATGGCCTCTTCCACCTCTTCGGCGTCGAAGCCCTCGACCGCGGCAAGCTCCATGAACTCCGCGTACTCGGCATCGCCGAGCGCTCCGTGGTCGTGCTGGTCGTTCATGAAGTCCGTTCCTCGTGTCTCGACCGGACCCGCTCCCTGGTTCGGGTGGTCCGGATGGTCAAGTCTTACCCGGTGCGCCCGGTGAGGCGCCTGGCGTTTTCCAGATGGGCGGTGAGCCGCTGCTGGATTCGTACGGTGGCCTCGTCCAGGGCCGTACGGGTGCGGCGGCCCGATCCGTCGCCCGCCTGGAAGGGGTCGCCGAAGACGACGTCCACCCGGCCGCGCAGCGGGGGCAGCGCGCCGATCAGCCGTCCGCGGCGCTCGGTGCTTCCCAGGACGGCCACCGGAACCACCGGGGCTCCGGACCGTACCGCGAAGTAGGCCAGACCGGCGCGGAGCGACGCGAAGTCGCCCTCGCCCCGGGTGCCCTCCGGGAAGATCCCGAGGACATCGCCGCGCTCCAGGATCCCGAGGGCGTTGGTGACGGCGGCGCGGTCGGTGCCGGACCGGTCGACCTTGAGCTGCCCGATGGCCAGCAGGAAGGGGTCCAGGGGGCCGACGAACGCTTCCTTCTTGATCAGGAAGTGCACGGGCCGGGGCGCGGTGCCCATCAGCATCGGGCCGTCGATGGCATGGGAGTGGTTGACGGCCATGATCACCGGGCCGGCGGCGGGCACCCGCCAGGCGCCCAGCACCCGGGGGTGCCAGAACCCGTTCATCAGGCCGATGCCGATCCGGCGGCCGACGGCCGCGCCCGGGGCGGAGGGCAGGGTCACCGGACGGCCGCCCGGCGCTCCTCGACGAGGGCCACCACCCGGTCGACGACCTGCTGGAGGGTGAGCTCGGTGGTGTCGACCTCGACCGCGTCGGCGGCCATCGCCAGCGGGGAGGTGGCCCGGCCGGAGTCGGCGGCGTCCCGCTTGACCAGGGCCCGGCGGGTGGCCTCGACATCGGCGCCCTTCAGCTCGCCGGCGCGGCGGGCGGCGCGGGCCTCGGGCGACGCGGTGAGGAAGATCTTGAGGTGGGCGTCGGGGAGGACGGTGGTGCCGATGTCCCGGCCCTCGACGACGATGCCGGCCGCCGCGCCCGCGGCGATCGACCGCTGGAGGGCGGTGATCCGGGTGCGGACCTCGGGCACCGCGCTCACGGCGCTCACCTCGGCGGACACCTCGGGGGTGCGGATGGGCCCGGAGACGTCCTCGCCGTCGACCGCGATCGTGGGACCGGCGGGGTCGGTGCCGGAGACGATCACCGGCTTGGCCGAGGCCGTGGCGATCGCGGCGGGGTCGGCGGTGTCCACTCCGTTGGTGATCATCCACCAGGTGATCGCGCGGTACTGCGCACCGGTGTCGAGGTAGCGCAGCCCCAGGGCGGCGGCCACCGCCTTGGACGTGCTCGACTTGCCGGTGCCGGCGGGGCCGTCGATGGCAACGATCACGGCGGATTCCACGGTGTCGGACACCTTTCGCTCTGGATTCGCCCGCGGGGTTTCCCGCGGGGGCGGGGACGGCTTCCCGCGGGGCGGGGACGGCGGACTGCGCCGAAGGGGAGTCCCGTACCAGGTTACCGACTGCCGGGCCCTGCCCATGACCCGCCGACCTGCGCCGGGACCGGGGCGGCCGCGGAGCGCTCCGCGGCCGTCCGGGTCCGGGAACCGCCGGTGACGGGCCGGCGGCGGTCAGGGCCGGATGGACCAGCCGCGTTCGCGCAGGGCGGCGCCGAGGGGAGCGACCGCCGAGGGCTCCACGAGCAGCTGCACCAGACCGGCCTGCTGGCCGGTGGCGTGCTCGATCCGGACGTCCTCGATATTGACCCCGGCCCGTCCGGCGTCGGCGAAGATCCGGGCGAGTTCGCCGGGCCGGTCGCTGATCAGTACGGCGACGACCTCGTAGGCGGCCGGGGCGGCGCCGTGCTTGCCCGGGACCCTGGCCCGTCCGGCGTTGCCGCGCCGCAGGACCTCCTCGATGCCCGAGGCTCCCGCGCTCCGCTCACCGGCTTCGTCGGACTCCAGCGCGCGCAGCGCCCGTACCGTCTCGTCGAGGTCGGCGGCGATCGCCGCGAGGACCCCGGCGACCGGCCCGGGATTGGCGGAGAGGATGTCCACCCACATCCGGGGGTCGGAGGCGGCGATCCGGGTGACGTCGCGGATGCCCTGTCCGCAGAGCCGTACGGCGGTCTCGTCGGCCTCGCGGAGCCGGGCGGCGACCATCGAGGAGACCAGCTGGGGGGTGTGGGAGACCAGGGCGACGGCCCGGTCGTGGGCGTCGGGGTCCATCACGACGGGGACCGCCCGGCAGAGGGCGACCAGTTCGAGGGCGAGGTTGAGGACCTCGGTGTCGGTCTCCGGGCCGGGCGTGAGCACCCAGGGACGGCCTTCGAAGAGGTCGGCGCTGGCGGCGAGCGGACCGGAGCGCTCCTTGCCCGCCATCGGATGGGTGCCGATGTACGCGGTCAGGTCGGTGCCCAGGGCCTCCAGCTCCCGGCGGGGCCCGCCCTTGACGCTGGCGACGTCGAGGTAGCCGCGGGCGAGCCCGGCCTCCATGGCCGCGGCCAGTGCCCCGGCGACCCGCGCGGGGGGCACGGCGACGATCGCGAGGTCGACGGGGCCCTCCGGGGGCTCCTCGGTGCCCGCCCCGAGGGCGGTGGCGGTCCGGACCCGTTCGGCGTCGTGGTCCATCAGATGGACGGCGATGCCCCGGCCGGCGAGGGCGAGGGCGGCGGAGGTGCCGATCAGTCCGGTTCCGATCACGGCGGCGGTTCTCACTGGGCGATGTCCTTGCGGAGGGCGGCGGCGGCACCGAGGTACACATGGGCGACGGCGGACCGGTCGAGGGCGGTCTCTATATGAGCGAGGATCCGGACGACCCGGGGCATGGCGCCCTCGACGTCCATCTCCCGGGCGCAGATGAGCGGTACGTCCGTGATGCCGAGGCGGCGGGCCGCGGCGGCCGGGAAGGCGCTGCGCAGATCGGGGGTCGCGGTGAACCAGACGCTGATCAGCTCGTCGGCGGTGAGGGCGTTGCGCTCCAGTACGGCGGTGAGCAGCTCGCCCACCCGTTCGTCCATATGTTCCGGATCGTCCCGGTCCAGCTGGACGGCTCCGCGTACCGCTCGTACCGCCACGTCCGACTCCCTCCTGATGCGCTGCTGCTCCGGGTGACAAGCCTAGGCCGTGTCTGACACATCGCGTCGTCCGCCCGGAGGGCGGGGCCTGCGGCTCCCCCAGCCCTGCGGCTGGGTTGGGGTACCCCCGCGCCCGAAGGGCTGCGGGGGAGTACCCCCAGTGCGTGCAATCGCAAGGCGGTGGGGGTACCCCCGGCGAAGCCAGGGGACGGTTTCCCTCGTACGCATGGGGGTGCCCCTGCGCCCGGAGGGCTGCGGGGGAGTACTCGGGAAATCCCGACAACGCTGGGGGTCCCCCCGTGCCCGCAGGGCACAGGGGGAGAGTGTGCGTGCCGGGCGTCGCGGGCCAGACGGGATTTGTCAGACACGGCCTGAGTCAGCCCGGCGCCGGCGGCAGCACGGGCGGCCGGTGGGCGAGACGGCCGTACCGGTGCGGTGCGGCGTGTCCGGCGCCGGACGGGGTCCGCGGTGGCAGAATGCCGCCGCGCGGTGCCCGGCCGGGTGCCGGGCGGCGGCGCGTTCGAGGGAGTACGGCGATGGGGACTGGGCGGCGGACGGTGCTGGTGGCGGGGGCGACGGCGGCGGCGGGCCTGGCCGCGGGGTGCTCCGGCGGGGACGGCGGGAACGGCGGGGCGTCCGAGCCCGCCCGGACGCCCGCGGCGAGCGGTCCGGCGACGGGCTCCGCGACGGCGGCCCCGCCCGCGAGCCCGTCCATCGGCAGGGAGCTGGCGAAGAAGCCGGACATCCCGGTCGGCGGGGGCAAGGTGTTCGCCGCCGAGAAGGTGGTGGTGGTCCAGCCGACGGCCGGGGAGTTCCGGGCCTTCTCGGCGGTCTGCACGCATCAGGGCTGTCTGGTGGACAAGGTCGCCGACGGCACGATCGACTGCCCCTGCCACGACAGCCGGTTCCGGATCGCGGACGGATCGGTGGCCCGGGGTCCGGCACTCCGCCCGCTGCCGCCCGCCACCATCACCGTCACCGGGGACGCCGTGCTGCTCCCCTGACCCCGGGCCCGGGACGGCCGGGGCGACGGCCTACTCTGGCCGCCATGCGCCCCGGCCCGACCCCCGAGCAGCTCGTCCGCGACCACACGGTCTACTCCTGTGTGATGGGGTCGCGGGCCTTCGGGCTGGCGACCGGGGAGAGCGATACCGACCGCCGGGGCGTCTTTCTCGCCCCCACTCCGCTGTTCTGGCGGTTCGAGAAGCCCCCGACGCATGTGGAGGGGCCGCTGCCGGAGCAGTTCTCCTGGGAGCTGGAACGGTTCTGCGAGCTGGGTCTGCGGGCCAATCCGAACATTCTGGAGGTGCTGCACTCGCCGCTGGTGGAGCGGATCGACGCCACCGGCCGGGAGCTGGTGGCACTGCGCGGCGCCTTTCTGTCCCGGGAGGTCCACCGGACGTTCGTCGGGTACGCGCAGGATCAGCACCGCAAGCTCGCCGCGAGTCTGCGGCCGGGCCGGGAGCCGCGCTGGAAACCGGCGATGCATCTGCTGCGCCTGCTGCTGAGCTGCCGGGATCTGCTCCGCACCGGTGAGCTGGTGCTCGACGTCGGCGGGGAGCGGGAGGCGCTGCTGGCGGTGAAGCGGGGCGAGGTGCCCTGGCCGCGGGTGGAATCCCGGCTGGCCGGGCTGGTCGCGGAGGCGGACGAGGCGCTCGGCCGTACCCCGCTGCCGGACGCCCCGGACCGGGCCCGGGTGGCGGATTTCCTGGCCCGGACCCGCCGGGCCTCAGCCCTGGAGCCTGACCCGTACGACCAGATCGGCGAGGGCGTCGCGGGCTGAGGGGGCCTCCGGCAGGTGCGTGCCGGCCTGCGCGGCGTCCAGTACGGCGTGGAGCGCGGCGATGTCGGCGGCGGCCGAGTCCGGGACCAGCCCGGTGCCCGTCCCGTGCTCGGCCTCCGCCTTGGCGGCGATCAGCTCGGGCAGGAAGGCGGGGGCCGGGACCTCCGCCAGCAGTTCGGGCAGATTCGCCAGCACCCGGCCGCTCCGCATCAGATGGATTCCGGTGAGCAGGGCCCGGAAGGTGTACAGCAGCGGCTTCAGCTCGCCGGTCTTCTCCCAGAGCCCCCACTGGGTCTTGGCGAAGCCGCGGTAGTGGTGGGCGTGGCGGCCGGTCAGTACGCCGGGCGCGAGGGCGGTCAGCTCGGCGTGGACGGCGGAGGTGCCGACCACCAGCGGGGAGAGCAGCTGCTCCAGGACATAGCCGTTGGGGCGGAGCATCAGCCGGACGAACTTGAGCAGGTCGTGGGTGACCAGGTCCAGTTCCACTCCGTCCCGTACCCACATCCGGGTCCGGGTCTCGTCCGGCTCGCCCAGCCCGATCAGCTCGGCCACCGGCAGCAGATGCACCCCGCGCAGGTCCACGTCCGAGTCGCGGGACGGGAATCCGTAGAGATGGGCGCCGGAGACGGTGGCGAAG
Source organism: Streptomyces sp. NPDC003691 (assembly GCF_053981115.1). NCBI lineage: Bacteria > Bacillati > Actinomycetota > Actinomycetes > Kitasatosporales > Streptomycetaceae > Streptomyces > Streptomyces sp. NPDC003691. The sequence continues at coordinate 30,099 of NZ_JBSFNQ010000048.1, forward strand.
AGAAGCGGGTCGGGCTGGTCGGCGACGACGGGGGCGAGATCGAACTGTTCGAGGTCCACGGCGGAAGCATCGCAGGCGCCCGCCGGGGTCCGGCGGGCGGGTCGCGGGGCTCCCCCGGGCGGGCCCGGGCGGGCCCGGGGGGCCGCCCGGCCCCCGAACCCGGCCCGGGAGTCTCAGGCGTCCCAGAGGGCGCCCAGGGTCATCAGGTCGCCCCGGTGTTCGACATGGTCCGCCCAGGCGCTGGGCCAGGCCGCGGCGCCGAGGTGGGCCCCGGCGAAGGCGCCGGTGAGGGCGGCGATCGAGTCGGAGTCGCCGCGGGTGCAGGCGGCGCGGCGCAGGGCGGTGAGGGGCTCCTCGGGGAAGAGCAGGAAGCACTGGAGGGCGGTGGCCAGCGCCTCTTCGGCGATCCAGCCGTCGCCGGTGGTCAGGCAGGGGTCGTCGGCCGGTCCGGCGCCGGGCAGGACTTCGGCGAGCCGCCGCAGGATCTCCTGGCACTCGTCCCAGCCGCGGGCGATGTACGCCTGGGGGGTGGGGTCCCCGGCGCGCTGCCACAGGTCGCCCAGCCAGCGGTCGTGGTAGCGGGAGCGGTTCTCGTAGGCGTACGAGCGGAGCATGCCGACCAGGCCCAGGGGTTCGGTGCCGCGGGCCAGCAGATGGACGGCGTGGGCGGTGAGGTCGGCGGCCGCCAGGGCGGTGGGGTGGGCGTGGGTGAGAGCGGCCTGGAGCTGGGCGGCGCCCGCGCGCTGTTCGGTGCTGAGGCCGGGGACGAGCCCGATGGGGGTGACCCGCATATTGGCCCCGCAGCCCTTGGAATCGACGGCTCCGGCGAGCTGCCAGCGCAGCCCGGGGTCGTCGAGACGGCGGCAGGCGTCCAGGCAGGTGCGGCCGGGGGCGCGGTTGTTGTCCGGCGAGTGGTACCAGGCGGTGAACTCGGCCCGCAGCGGCGGCACCAGCCGGGCCGCGTCGAGGACGCCCCGGTCCATGGCGGTGCGCAGGGCCCGGGCGACGGCGAGGGCCATCTGGGTGTCGTCGGTGACGTACGCCGGGCGGGGCAGCGGCATCTCGCGCCAGGGCCCGCACTTGGCGAGGATCTGCGGTACGTCGTTGAACTCCGTGGGGAAGCCGAGGGCGTCCCCGAGGGCGAGTCCGATCAGCGAGCCGGTGGCGGCCTGGCGGATGCGGGCCCGGTGCGGAGTGCGGTGCGGGGCGGCCTGGGTGGTCCCGAGGGTGGTCATGGCTGGCGTCCTTCCGGGCGCAGGAGGGGCGGATGGAGGGTGGCGGCGGTGCCCGCGCGGTAGAGGGCGGCGGGTTTGCCCCGGCCGCCGGTGCGGCGGGGAGGGCCCTCGGCCGGCTCGACGAAGCCGGGGGTGGCGAGCACCTTGCGCCGGAAGTTGGGCCGGTCGAGGGGGGTGCCCCAGACGGTCTCGTAGACCTGCTGGAGCTCCCCGAGGGTGAAGGCGGCCGGGCAGAAGCTGGTGGCCAGGCCGGTGTACTCGAATTTGGCGCGGATCCGGTCGCAGGCGTCGGCCAGGATCCGGTCGTGGTCGAAGGCGAGCCGGGTGACCTCCGCGCAGGGGGTCCAGCGGGCGGCGGCCGCGTCGCCGCCGCCGCGGGGCTCGGGCAGATCGGGCAGCAGCGCGGTGTGGGCGACGGAGACCACCCGCATCCTCGGGTCGCGGTCCGGGTCGCTGTAGGTGCGGAGCTGTTCGAGGTGGAGGCCGTGGACGGTCCCGGCGGAGAGCCCGGTCTCCTCGGCCAGCTCCCGCCGGGCGGCCTGTGCGGCGGATTCGCCGGGCCGCACGAAACCGCCGGGCAGGGCCCAGTCGCCCCGGTAGGGGGCTTCGCCGCGCTCCACGAGCAGCACGTTCAGCGCGGAGTCGCGGACGGTGAAGACGGCGAGGTCGACGGTGACCGCGAAGGGCGGGAAGGCGTACGGGTCGTAGCCGGGGTCGGGGGCGGCGCCGTCGGCGGCGGGGGGCATCAGCGGTGCTCCGTGAGGTCGGGTACGGGGGTGCGGAAGGCGGCCGCCGGCGGGTCGGCGAAGTGCCAGCCCTCGGCGAGCAGGGTGTCGACGGCGGCGACGGCGGTGGCGAGCCGCTCGGTGCGGGAGCCGGTGAGACGGACCGTGCGCCGCCCGGTGCGGGACAGTTCGGCGGCGAGCCGGCGGGTCGCCCAGGGGCGGAGGCGTTCGCCGTCGCGGAGTCCGTCGTCCTCGTAGGGCACGTCCTCGTGGTCGGTGAGCAGCCAGAGGTGCTGACGGCGGCTGCGGGCGGCGATCCCGGCCACGGCCGAGCTGGGGCGGCCGAGGCGCAGCTCGTGCCGGACGGTGGTGGCGAAGGCGTCGGTGTCGCAGATCAGCAGGGGCGAGCCGCGGCGGGCGGCCTCGTCCTCCAGTTCGGCCTGGCGGCGGGCGATCAGCGGGAACTCCTCGGAGGCGAAGGCCACCTCGGACCAGTCGGCGCCGGGCCGCTCCAGCCGGAGCCGGGCCAGTTTCCGTTCGCTGAACTCCCGGTCGTACTCGGGCACCCAGCGGGTCCGTGCCCACAGTCCGCCGCGGGCCCGGTAGTGGTCGGCCAGATCGCGCGAGAGGGTGGTGGTGCCGGTGGACTCGGCGCCCAGGACGACGACCCGGCGGGTGAGCGCGGCGCGCACCGGCGGCCGCAGATAGTCCCAGTGGGCGGCCGGGTCGGCGCGTACCGCGGCTCCGGAGACGGGGAACAGGCTGCGGTCCGGGTCGACGCTGACCGGGTCGGCGGCGAGACGGCGGGCCAGTTCACCGCCGTACGCCCCGGAGGTGAAGACCGCGTCGACGGTCCCGCAGTCCGGTACGGCGGCGCGCAGGGCGGCCGCACCGGAGGCGTCCCGCGGCGGGCGGTCCGGGGCGGGCCGCGCGGGGTCGCCGACGGTGCCGACGATCCGGATTCCGGGGTCCGGGTGGACCTCCCGCAGCCAGGCCACCCGGTCGGTGAGCGGTACGGACTCCGCGGCGGCGGCGCGGACCAGGACGGTCAGCCGCTCGCAGCGGTCGGCGGCGGTCGCGACGAGATGGTGGTGTCCGGCGTGCGGCGGATAGAACCTGCCGGGGACCAGTCCGTGCCGGTAGCGCCTCATACGGTCACCTCCACGGGCCGGGGCCGGTGCGCGGCCGGGACGGGCCCGTTCGGACGGAGTGCCGGAGGCCGGGCGTACGGCGGCGGTCCCGGTGCGGTGTCCGGGCCGGCCGGGCGTGCTGCCGCCCGGCGCTGCCGTACACCTGCTCCGTACACCACCGTCCGTACGTCCATGAGCCCCCGTTGTTCTTTATAGTCATCCTGACTATAAACGGCGGCGGGCAGACGGCACAAGGCTTCCGGGGCGGGAAACGCCGGAGGGGCCCGCGGCGCGCCGTGCGCCGCGGGCCCCTCCGTCACCGGGCCGTGCCCGGGGGTGCTCTTTTCTCCGGGGGGCTACAGCCCCACCTCGTTCATCAGCATCCCGACCTCGGTGTTGGTCAGGCGCCGCAGCCAGCCCGACTTCTGGTCGCCCAGGGCGATCGGGCCGAAGGCCGTACGGACCAGCTTGTCGACCGGGAAGCCGGCCTCGGCGAGCATCCGGCGGACGATGTGCTTGCGCCCCTCGTGCAGGGTGACCTCGACGAGGTAGTTCTTCCCGGTGTTCTCGACGACCCGGAAGTGGTCGGCGCGGGCGTAGCCGTCCTCCAGCGGGATGCCGTCCTTGAGCCGCTTGCCCAGCTCGCGCGGGAGGGGGCCCTGGATGGCGGCCAGATAGGTCTTCTTCACGCCGTAGCGGGGGTGGGTCAGCCGGTGGGCCAGCTCGCCGTGGTTGGTGAGCAGGATGATGCCCTCGGTCTCGGTGTCCAGCCGGCCGACGTGGAACAGCCGGGTCTCCCGGTTGGTCACGTAGTCGCCGAGGCACTGGCGGCCGTCGGGGTCCTCCATGGTGGAGACCACGCCGGCCGGCTTGTTCAGCGCGAAGAACAGGTACGACTGGGTGGCCACGGTCAGCCCGTCGACCTTGATCTCGTCCTTCTGCGGGTCGACGCGGAGACCCTGCTCGACGACGATCTTCCCGTTGACCTCGACCCTGGCCTGCTCGATCAGCTCCTCGCAGGCCCGCCGGGAGCCCATACCGGCCCGGGCCAGCACCTTCTGGAGCCGCTCGCCCTCCTGCTCGGCGCCGGGGAACGTCTTCGGGGTCTTGACCTGCGGCTTGTCGGCGTACCGCTCGCGGTTGCGCTCCTCGGTCCTGGCGTCGTACTCGCGGGAGCGGGCGGGCCCGCTCCGGCCCGCGCGGGGGTCCTGCTTCGGGGACTGCCGGGGGCCGCCCTTGGCGCCGCCGCGCGCCGTGCTGCCGCGGCCCTTCTTCGGCCCCTCGCCCGAACCGGCACCGCCGCCGGAACCGCCGACGTCGTAGCGGCGCTCTTCGGGACGGGGCCTGCCCGCGCGCTTCTGGTTGTCGTCGCGGCCGCCGCCCGCGCCGCGGTAGTCACCGCGCCCGCCGGTCCTGCCGCTGCCGCCGGTCCTCCCGCTGCCGCCGCTCTTACCGCTGCCGCCGGTCCTACCGCTGCTGTTCCTGCCGCTGCCGCTGCTTCGCATCACGTTTCCGTCGTCTTGTCATCTTCGTCCGGCACGGATGGCGTGTCCGGTTCCGGAGCGTCCGGATCGAACGACGGCACGCCCTCCTGCGTCTCGGCCTCGATCGCCTCGGCCTCGGGGAGGAAGGGCGCCAGCTCCGGCAGCTCGTCCAGGCCGCGCAGGCCCATCCGCTCCAGGAAGTAGTTCGTCGTCCCGTACAGGATCGCACCTGTTTCGGGTTCCGTGCCCGCCTCCTCGACCAGACCCCGCTGGAGCAGGGTCCGCATCACGCCGTCACAGTTCACCCCGCGCACCGCGGAGACCCGGGAACGGCTGACCGGCTGGCGGTACGCGACTACCGCCAGGGTCTCCAGGGCCGCCTGGGTGAGCCGGGCGTGCTGGCCGTCGAGGACGAAGCGCTCGACGGCGGGCGCGCAGTCGGCCCGGGTGGAGAACCGCCAGCCGCCCGCAACCCGGCGCAGCTCGAAGCCGCGGCCCTGCGCGGTGTACTCGTCGGCCAGCTCCCGCAGGGTGTCGGCCACCGCCCGGCGGGGCCGCTCCAGCACCCTGGCCAGATGCTCCTCGGCGACCGGTTCGTCGACCACCATCAGCACGGCCTCCAGGGCGGGCCTGAGGGCCAGGTCCGCGGCGGACCCGGCGCCCCTCTCGCCGTCGTTCACTCCGTGACCTCCTTCTCGGTGCCGGACCGCCGGTCCGCGGCGCTCGCGTTCGTGGTGCTCGTGGCGTTCGTGGTGCTCGCGCGGTTCGTGGTGCCCGCGGCCTCCGCGGGCCGGTCGAACTCGTCGGTGACCGCCGCGGCCGCGTCGCCGCCCGTCCAGCGGACCAGCAGCTCGCCGAGCGCCTCCGCCTGCTCCAGCGCGACCGCCTTGTCGCGGTACAGCTCCAGCAGGGCGAGGAAGCGCGCCACGACCGTCAGGGTGTCCCCGGTGTCGCGGGTCAGCTCCCGGAAGCTCGCCTCGCCGCGCTCCCGCAGCAGGGCCACCACGTATTCGCCCTGCTCCCGCACGCTCACCAGCGGCGCGTGGATATGGTCGACGTACACCTGCGGCCGCGGTCTGGGCTGCATCGCCTTCACCGCCAGCTTCGCGAAGCCCTCGGGACCGATGCTGATCACCACGTCGGGCAGCAGTTCGGCGTAGCGCTCCTCCAGGCCCACGGTCCTCGGGTAGCGCAGCGCCTCCGCCGCCAGCCGCTCGCTGAAGATGTCCGCGATCCGTTTGTACGCCCGGTACTGGAGCAGCCGCGCGAACAGCAGGTCCCGCGCCTCCAGCAGGGCGAGGTCCGCCTCGTCCTCCACTTCGGCGGCGGGCAGCAGCCGGGCGGCCTTGAGGTCCAGCAGGGTCGCGGCGACCACCAGGAACTCGGTCGTCTGGTCGAGGTCCCAGTCGTCGCCCATGCCCCGGATATGGGCCATGAACTCGTCGGTGACCTTCGACAGCGCGACCTCGGTGACATCCAGCTTGTGTCGGGAGATCAGCTGGAGCAGCAGATCGAAGGGGCCCTCGAAGTTGGTGAGCCGGACCGTGAACCGCCCGTCCGCCGGGGGCTCCGCCTCCGGCGGGGCTTCGGGGCCGCCGGATCCCCGCGGCGGTGCGGTGTCCGGCTCCCGGACCGCACGGGCGGGCTCCGCGGGGCCCGCCGGCGGTGCGCCGGGATCCGCAGCGATGCCCGGCACGGGTTCGTGCGCATCCCGGGCGGGGGCCGGGGGAGCCGCGGCCGTATCGGGGAGCTGCTCCCCCGCGCGGTCCGCCGGAGGCGGTGGCGCGCCCGGGCCCCCGCCCAGGGGGCGGCGGGACGGGCGGCGGGGCTGCGGAGGGGCCGGGGGCATGGGCGGTCCAGGAGGGTGGGACACGTGCGGGGCAGCGCGAGGCTACCGTCAGCGGCCGCGCAGACGGCGGACGAGGATGCTCGCCTCGCCGCGTTGTTCGAGGTCGGCCAGGACCACGGCGACGGCCTCACGGACGATCCGGCCGCGGTCGACGGCCAGACCGTGCTCGCCGCGCAGCACCAGCCGCGCGTGTTCGAGGTCCATCAGTTCCTCGGCGGAGACATAGACGGTGATCTTCTCGTCGTGGCGCTCACGGCCGCTGGGCCGGCGGTTAGCGGCCCTGCCCCGCCGCCGGGGCGCCGCGGCGGCACCGGCGGCGCCTCCAGGAGCCTCCTGGGCGGCCTGGGAACGCCGGGCCCGGCCCGACACCCCGGGGACGGGCGTATCGGGCTCCTCGGCCCGGCTGCGCCCCTCCGGGCCCGCCTCCGCCCCGGCCGTCGCATGCTCCTGCGACGGGGCCGGGGCGAGCGCGGTGTCCAGCGGGTCGCTCTCGCCCGCGGGCGCGGGAACCCTCGGTTCGCCGTTCGCCGCGCGCCGCGGCGAGGACGGCTGGAGGGCCGTGCCCCCCGTCGTACGGAACAGTTCGTCGGCTCCGGGCAGACTCACTCGGCGTGACACCGGGCGAGCACCTCCCTGGCCAACTGGCGGTAGGCGGCGGCGCCGACGGAGTTCGACGCGTAGGTGGTGATCGGCTCACCGGCGACCGTGGTCTCCGGGAAGCGGACCGTCCGCCCGATGACGGTGTGGTAGACGTGGTCGTCGAACGCCTCGACCACCCGCGCGAGCACCTCACGGCTGTGCACGGTCCGCGAGTCGTACATCGTGGCGAGGATGCCGTCCAGTTCCAGTTCGGGGTTGAGCCGCTCCTGGACCTTCTCGATGGTCTCGGTCAGCAGGGCGACACCGCGCAGCGCGAAGAACTCGCACTCCAGCGGGACGATCACCTTGTGCGCCGCGGTCAGCGCGTTCACGGTGAGCAGACCGAGGGACGGCTGACAGTCGATCACGATGTAGTCGTAGTCGGGCAGCAGCGGCTTCAGCGCCCGCTGGAGCGTGGACTCCCGGGCGACCTCGCTCACCAACTGCACTTCCGCGGCCGACAGGTCGATGTTGCTCGGCAGCAGGTCCATATTGGGCACGGCCGTCTTCAGCAGCACCTCGTCGGCCGACATGCCCCGCTCCATGAGCAGGTTGTAGACCGTCAGGTCCAGCTCCATCGGGTTGACGCCGAGGCCGACCGAGAGGGCGCCCTGGGGGTCGAAGTCGACGAGCAGCACGCGCCGTCCGTACTCCGCGAGTGCGGCGCCCAGATTGATGGTCGACGTGGTCTTGCCGACGCCGCCCTTCTGGTTGCACATCGCGATGATCTTCGCGGGGCCGTGGTCGGTCAGCGGGCCCGGGATCGGGAAGTACGGCAGCGGGCGGCCGGTGGGGCCGATCCGCTCGCGGCGCTGGCGCGCCGCGTCCGGCGCGAGGGTCGCCGCGTACTCGGGGTCGGGCTCGTATTCGGCGTCGGGGTCGTAGAAGTGCCCCTCGGGGAGTTCCTCGTAGGCGGCGAAGTGCGTGGACTCTCGGCCACTCTCGTCGCCTGCCGTGGCGTTCACGTGTAGGCCGTCCGTCATCGTCATCGTGTGGGCTGTCGTCATGTGCGTGGTGTGCGGGGCGCCGCGGTGTGCCGTGGCGGTCCGCGCAGCGACGGGACCGGCGGTGCCGGAGGTTCCGGCGAAGCCGACAGTCTCCCGCCCGGAGGGCGGGGCCGGGAGCGTCGAAGGCGTTCCCGAGTAACCGCCCCCGGGAGTAAATGTCGACTCATTCACAAGTCGTCTTACCTCCTCGGCCGCGGTCGGGGCTTCATCTGGCTTTATCGATAGGTCAGCGTGGCATCATGCCGACGGTTGGCGACTCTATGGCGTGTCACCGCTCCGCAGCAACACAATCCACCGGACCCGGCCCGATGTGTCGGCAACCGAACACCGCGGTGTCAAGAGCGCACGGCCACCGGAGTGTGATCCGTCCCACTGGTTTCGGAAGAGCCGCGTCCGCTGACGAGCGGCGTTGGTGCCGCGTTGAACGACCTCGTGCCGGACCGCCGCCCGGCGGCGCGGCCCCGGACGCCGCCGGCCGGACCTCGCTGGGCAAGGTCCGGCCGGGGGTGCGAAGTTGACGGCCTCCGTTGACCCGCCGGAACCCGTGTCCCGGCGGGCGTGCCGGGGGTCCGCGGGGTTCCCGGCGGCGGGGCGGGAGGTCAGCCGATGAGCGTGCTCAGCTCGGTGTGCGGCAGTCCGTGCGCCTCGGCGACGGGGCCGTAGACGACCTGTCCGTCATGGGTGTTGAGGCCGAGCGCGAGAGCGGGGTCACGGCGCAGCGCGTCGGCCCAGCCGCGGTTGGCCAGTTCGACGATGTACGGCAGCGTCGCGTTGGTGAGGGCGTACGTCGAGGTGTTGGGGACGGCGCCCGGCATGTTGGCGACGCAGTAGAAGACCGAGTTGTGGACCGGGAAGGTCGGCTCGGCGTGAGTGGTCGGCCGGGAGTCCTCGAAGCAGCCGCCCTGGTCGATGGCGATGTCGACAAGGACACTTCCGGGCTTCATCTTGGCGACCAGCTCGTTGGTGACCAGCTTCGGGGCCTTGGCGCCCGGGATGAGGACGGCACCGATGACCAGGTCGGCCTCGACGACGGCCTTCTCCAGCTCGTAGGCGTTGGAGACGACGGTCTGCACCCTGGTGCCGAAGACCTTGTCGGCCTCGCGGAGCTTGTTGATGTCGCGGTCGAGCAGGGTGACGTGGAAGCCCATGCCGACGGCGATCTGGGTGGCGTTCCAGCCGGAGACGCCGCCGCCGATGACGACCGCGCGGCCCGCGTGGGTGCCCGGGACGCCGCCCGGCAGCACACCGCGGCCGCCGGCCGAACGCATCAGGTGGTAGGCGCCGACCTGCGGGGCCAGCCGGCCGGCCACCTCGGACATCGGGGCGAGCAGCGGCAGCTGGCGGTTGGCGGTCTCGACCGTCTCGTAGGCGATGGCCGTGGTGCCGGACTCCAGCAGCGCGTCGGTGCACTCGCGGGAGGCGGCCAGGTGGAGGTACGTGAAGAGGGTCTGGTCCTTGCGGAGGCGGTGGTACTCCTCGGCGACCGGCTCCTTGACCTTGAGCAGCAGGTCGGCGGTGGCCCAGACCTCGTCGGCGGTCGGCAGGATCGCGGCACCCGCGGCGGCGAACTCCTCGTCGGTGATGGAGGAGCCGGCACCGGCGTTCTGCTCGATGAAGACCTGGTGGCCGTTGCGCACCAGCTCGTGCACGCCGGCGGGGGTGATCGCCACCCGGAACTCGTTGTTCTTGACCTCGCGGGGGATGCCGACCTTCACGTCGATCACGGTCCTTGGCTCAGGGGAAAAGGAGGGTAAATGCCAGTGAACCCGGATGCACGGGGCGCAGGGGTACACACCGCGAGATAACGCGATGGAGCCAGTATTAATGAAGGGTTTCCCGCTGTCTAGCCTTGCAAACCTTTATTCTCGTCTGGCGCCACTACGGATTTCGTAGGCAGAACCCGCCTTGTTGCCTTCGGTGGCGCCCGCCGCGGCCACCGCCGCGGCAGCCTCTCCCGCCCCGGGACCGGCCTCCGGCCCCTGAGGCCGCCTCTGAGACCCCTGAGGCCGCGCAGCCTCGGGCGCCGCGGATTCCCCGGTGGGGTCGTCCACCGTCTCCAGCAGCCGTTCGGCGCCGGACCGCTGCAGCCGGGCGGCCGCCGGGTCGCCCAGCCGGTCCAGGGTGTCGGCCAGCCGCAGCCGCAGGGCGGCCTGGAGCCGTACGTCACCGGCCTGCCGCGCCCATTCGACCGCCTCCCGGCAGGTCCGGAGCGACTCCTCGGGCCGCCCCGCGTACTCCTGCACCCGGGCCGCCTCGCTCAGCGCCCGGGCCTGGGCCGGCAGATCGCCCAGCCGCCGGTGCCCGGCGACCGCGGCACGCCAGCAGCGCAGGGCCTCCCCGTACCGTCCGGCGTAGGTGTGGGCGGTGCCCAGGCGTCCGTAGAGACGGGCCTCGTCCGCCCGCTCCCCCCGGGTCTGCCGCCGGGCCAGCGCCCGGCCGTACCAGTCGGCGGCCCGCTGCCAGTCGTCCAGCTCCTGCCAGGCACCGCCTACGGATTCCATCGCGCGGCTGATGGCATACGGGTCGTCGGCGGCCCGACCGGCGTCCAGCGCGGCCCGGTAGCGGGCGAGGGCGTCCTCGGTACGGCCGGTCCTGGCGTCCAGATCGCCGAGGTTCAGCAGGGCGGCCGCGGCCTCCCGGTGCAGCCCCCGGCGCTCGGCCACATCGAGGACGAGCTGATGCAGACCGTAGAGATCGGGGGCCGCCGCCTCGGTGCCCCGGTGCGCGGCCAGGGCCCGGACCAGGGCCGCGACCAGCCGTCTGGCCAGGGTGTCCAGCTCGCCGTCGCCGACCGCCAGCCGGGCCGCGGCCAGCAGCCCGGGGCGGCGGATCCGCAGCCAGCCGGCCGCGGCGGGGGCGTCGGGGAAGCGGAGGGCGCGCGGCAGGGACTCCACGGCGGTGCGGGCGGGCGAGTCCTCGGGTTCGGTCGCCGCCCGGCACGACTGGAGCTGCCGGACCGCGCGCTCCAGCATCCGGGCCCTGGCGAGCTGGACCTCGGCCGGTTTGTCGTGCTCGTCGGAGAGCGCTCGCATCAGCGGGACCAGCGCGCCCGGGACGCCGTACTGTCCGTCGCCCCGCCGGTGCAGCACCCCCAGGGCGACACAGCCTTCCAGCGCGCGGTGGGCCTCTTCGGGCGAGCAGCCCCCGAGCGCCGACGCGGTGTGCGGGTCGACGATCCCGGCGGGGGCCAGCGGCAGCAGCCGCAGCAGCCGGGCGGCGCCCGGCGGCAGCGATCCGTGCACCAGCCGGAACGCCCGGGACACCGGGCGCAGCGCCTGCGGGACCTCGTCGTCCTCGGGCAGGGCCCGGAGCTGCCGGAGCGCGTCCGCGACGGAGATCTGGGGCCGGGCGGCCAGCCAGCCGCCGACCATGACCAGCGCCGCGGGCTGTCCGGCGCACTCCTCGGCGACGGATTCCGCGGCCTGCGGGTCGACGGTGATCCGGACGGAGCCGGTGAAGGCGGTGAGCAGTTCGATGGCCGCCTTGGGGTCGAGGCCGCCGACCGTGCAGGGCCGCACCCCGGGGATTCCGGTCAGCGGGCCGGAGCCGACGGCCACCAGCAGGCATTCGGGGTCGTCCGGCAGCAGCGCGTCGACCTGTTCCGCGTCGGCGGCGTCGTCGAGCAGCAGCAGGACCCGGCGCCCGGCGAGGCTCTCGCGGAGCAGCTGGGAGAGTTCGTCGCCGTCGGCCCCGGGGGGCGACGGCACCCCGAGGGCGTCGAGCAGCTCCCGGGCGGTCTCCTCGGTGGGGACCGCGCGGCCGCCCGGTTCGGTGAGGGCGGCCCGCAGCACTCCGCCGGGGTACCGCGCGGCGAGCCCGTCCACGAGCCGGGCGGCCAGCGCGGTCCGTCCGGAGCCGGGTCGTCCGGCGATCAGCAGGACCCGGGCGCGGGGCGCCGAGCGGCCCGCGATGGTGTCGAGTCCGGCCCGCTCCACATCGGCCAGCAGGGTCTTCAGCTCCCGCTGGCGGCCGGAGAAGAGCCCTCCGGATCCCTGGGACGCTCCGGTCGGGCCGACCGGGCCCACCGCCTGATCCGTCGCCTGATCCGTCACGGGCCACGCTCCCGTCCAGTCCGTGCACTCGCCGAGCCCGCAGGGAATCCGCACGGGCGTTCCGAGCGTAGTTCACTCTCTGCGACGATCCGGTGCCCGCAGCCCCGATATATCACCTGATCGGATCAGTAATATCGACGGATCATCAGACTGGATGATGAATGACTCCGTTGGTGGAGCGTTCCGGCGGGGGAACCCGGCGGCGGGGTCCGGACGTGCCGCAGGCCCGGGAATCCGGCCGGAGCCGGTCCCGGGCCGTGCGGCTGCTACGCCTCGAAGGGGCGGGCGGGCCAGGGCGCCCCGGCCGGACGCAGCGCGTCGAAGCCCTCCCCGGCCCGGGCCGCGACCGCCGACAGCACTCCCACCACGAGGCAGTTGTTGTGCAGCTCACCGGCGAGCACCCCGCGGACCAGCTCGGTCAGCGGCACCCGGGCCAGCTCAATGTCCGCCTCCTCCTCGGAGACGTCGTACCGCTGCCCCTCGGCCGTCGCGAGATCACGGGCGAGGAAGATCCGCACCGCCTCGTCGCAGCCGCCGGGAGTGGTGTACACGTCCGTGAGCACCCGCCAGTCCCCGGCCTTGACGTGGGCCTCCTCGTACAGCTCGCGCTGCGCCGCGTGCAGCGGGTTCTCCCCCGGCACGTCCAGCAGCCCGGCCGGGATCTCCCACAGCTTCTGCCGTACGGGGTGGCGGTACTGGCGCAGCACCACCACCCGGTCCTCGGCGTCCAGGGCGAGCACCGCCACCGAGCCCGGGTGGACCTGGTAGTCGCGGCGGACCACCGAGCCGTCGGGCATCACCACCTCGTCGGTGCGCACGCTGGTCTTGTTGCCCCGGAACGGGGTGGCCGTCGCCGTGACCCGCCACTCCTCCGGCGTGTCCACGACGGCACCGGCCGCCGTCCCGGTCGCTTCCTCACTCATCCCGGCCCTCCCGCAGAAAGTCGATCGGGGTACGGGCCGCCTCTCGGGCCCGTACCCCGGTCCACCGTAATGCCTTGATCGTCAGGCGCCGGACTTGCGCTCGACGGCGGCCTTCACCAGGCCCGCGAAGAGGGGGTGCGGCCGGGTCGGCCGGGACCGCAGCTCCGGGTGCGCCTGGGTGGCGACCAGGTAGGGGTGCACATCGCGCGGGTACTCGACGTACTCGACGAGACGGTTGTCCGGGCTGGTGCCGGAGAACACGATGCCGGCCTTCTTCTCCAGCTCGGCGCGGTAGGCGTTGTTCACCTCGTAGCGGTGGCGGTGGCGCTCCTCCACGTACGGCTGGTCGCCGTAGACCTCGCGGACGATGGAGCCCTCGGCCAGCTTCGCCGGGTAGAGCCCGAGCCGCATGGTGCCGCCCAGGTCGCCCGCGCCCTCCACGTACGCCAGCTGCTCCTCCATGGTGGAGATCACCGGGTGGGCGGTGGCGGCGTCGAACTCGGTGGAGTTGGCCTCGGGAATCGCGGCGAGATTACGGGCCGCCTCGATCACGATGCACTGGAGGCCGAGGCAGAGGCCCAGCAGCGGGACGCGGTTCTCCCGGGCGTACTGGATGGCGCCGACCTTGCCGCTGACACCGCGGTCGCCGAAGCCGCCGGGGATGCAGATCGCGTCCACGTCCTCCAGCTGCTTCTTCGCCCCGGCCGGGGTCTTGCAGTCGTCGGAGGTGACCCACTTGACCTTCACCCGGGCCCGGTTGGCGAAGCCGCCGGCGCGCAGCGCCTCGGTCACCGAGAGATAGGCGTCGGGCAGGTCGATGTACTTGCCGACCAGGGCGACGGTGACCTCGTGGGCCGGGTTGTGGACGCGGTCCAGCAGATCGTCCCAGGTCGACCAGTCGACATCGCGGAACGGCAGGTCGAGCTTGCGCACCACATAGGCGTCGAGACCCTCGGTGTGCAGCACCTTCGGGATGTCGTAGATCGACTTGGCGTCGATCGCGGCCACCACCGCGGCCTCGTCGACGTCGCACATCAGGGAGATCTTCCGCTTGATGGCGGTCGGCACCTCCCGGTCGGCGCGGAGCACGATCGCGTCGGGCTGGATGCCGATGCTGCGCAGCGCGGCGACCGAGTGCTGGGTGGGCTTGGTCTTCAGCTCGCCGGACGGGCCGATGTAGGGCAGCAGCGAGATATGGACGACGAAGACGTTGTCCCGGCCGACCTCGTGGCGGACCTGGCGGACGGTCTCCAGGAACGGCAGCGACTCGATGTCGCCGACCGTGCCGCCGACCTCGGTGATGACGACGTCGACGTCGTCGGTCGCCATCCGCCGGATCCGGCTCTTGATCTCGTTGGTGATGTGCGGGATGACCTGCACGGTGTCGCCCAGGTACTCGCCGCGCCGCTCCCTGGCGATGACCTGCGAGTACACCTGGCCGGTGGTGACGTTGGCCGAGCCGTCGAGGTCGACGTCGAGGAAGCGCTCGTAGTGGCCGATGTCCAGGTCGGTCTCGGCGCCGTCGTTGGTGACGAACACCTCGCCGTGCTGGAAGGGGTTCATCGTGCCGGGGTCGACGTTCAGATAGGGGTCGAGCTTCTGCATCGTGACCCGCAGTCCACGGGCCTTGAGCAGCGCACCCAGGCTGGAGGCCGTCAGGCCCTTTCCGAGGGAGGAGGCGACACCCCCGGTGACGAAGATGTGCTTGGTCGTCATGGTGTTGGGCGGCATCGCCAAGAGGGGGCTCCCGTGGTCGCGAGGTGAGGTGCGTACCGGCGGCCCGTACCGAGGCCCGGAAGGGGTTCGGGGGGTGCCGTCGCTGCGGTTTCGGGGTGCCTGTTCTCGACAGGCCTGCCACCGGTCCACGGGGTACCAGGGTATCAGCGACAGGGGGAGACCGCTTCCGGCCACGCGCGCTCCCTTCCCTCTCTCCTCTCCCCCGGACCCGTCCCCGGCGCCCCTGTCCCGGCCGTCCCGCCACCCCTGTCTCACCTCTTACACCTCGCTGACACCACCCCTCACCAGCGGTTCACCCATGGCTCACTCGTTCGGATGACTCACGTTGTCGAGAGCGCCACGCGGATGGCTGTGTCGCGTCGTATCCTGCTCGGACACTCGCTCTTCTGAGCGATGCCGAGGGGCGCGCGAAGCGCATCGGAGCAGGGTGGCGACGATGGCGTCGGGACGGTTCACAGCCGTGTTTCCGCAGCTCGTCCCGGCCCCGTCCCGGTGGTGTACGCGGCCCCGACCACAGCAAGCGCCCTACGGGGCGGACGTGGCCGTTCGACTGGAGATGCACGTGGCCGGGCGCATCGAGGATTACGCACTCATCGGAGACATGCAGACCGCCGCCCTGGTCTGCCGGGACGGCACAGCGGACTGGCTGTGCCTTCCCCGCTTCGACTCGCATGCCGTCTTCGCGGGACTGCTCGGCACCGAGGAGCACGGTTTCTGGAGGCTGGGGCCCGTCCCCGCCGCCGGCGCCGAGCCCCCGGCCGCCGACCGCCGCCGCTACCAGGGGGACTCCCTGATCCTGGAGTCCGAGTGGGACACCCCGCGCGGCACGGTCCGGGTGACGGACTTCATGCCGCCCCGCGACGGCGCCCCCCAGCTCATCCGGATCGTGGAGGGCGTCAGCGGCCGGGTGCCGATGCGCTCCGCCCTGCGGATGCGGTTCTCCTACGGGCGGATCGTGCCCTGGGTCCACAAGGTCGACGGCCGTACGGTCGCCGTGGCCGGCCCCGACTCGGTCTGGTTCGACTCCCCCACCGACACCTACGGCAAGGACCTCACCACCTACTCCGACTTCACCGTCGGCCCCGGCGAGCGGATCGCCTTCACCATCTCCTGGCAGCCCTCCCACCACCGGCCGCCCGCGCTCCCCGAGCCGGAGACCGCGCTGGAGGCCACCGCAGAGTTCTGGCGCGAGTGGGTCGAGCACTGTACGTACCACGGCCCCTACCGCGAGGCCGTGATCCGTTCGCTGATCACCCTGAAGGCCCTCACCTACGCCCCCACCGGCGGTATCGTCGCCGCGCCCACCACCTCCCTGCCGGAGGAGATCGGCGGCGTACGGAACTGGGACTACCGCTACACCTGGCTCCGCGACGCCGCGATCACCCTCTCCTCCCTGCTCCGCACCGGCTACCGCGAGGAGGCCCGCGCCTGGCGCGAGTGGCTGCTGCGGGCCGTCGCCGGAGACCCGGAGAACCTCCAGATCATGTACGGCATCGCGGGCGAGCGGGAGCTGGGCGAGGCGGAGCTGGACTGGCTGCCGGGGTACGAGAACTCCACCCCCGTACGCGTCGGCAACGGCGCCGCCCACCAGCTCCAGCTCGATGTCTACGGCGAGGTCACCGAGGCCCTGCACCTGGCCCATATGACCGGCCTGGCCCGCAACGACTACGCCTCCCTCCTCCAGCTCAAGCTGATCGAGTACCTGGAGAAGCACTGGATGGAGCCGGACGAGGGCATCTGGGAGGTCCGCGGGCCCCGCCGCCACTTCGTCCACTCCAAGGTCATGGCGTGGGTCGCGGTCGACCGCACCATCAAGCTGATCGAGGCGGGCGACGTCGACGGACCGCTGGAGCGCTGGCGGCAGATGCGCGACGACATCCACCGGGACGTCTGCGAAAAGGGCTACGACCGGGAGCGCAACACCTTCACCCAGTCCTACGGCTCCAAGGAGCTGGACGCCTCCCTGCTGCTCATCCCCCAGATGGGCTTCCTGCCGCCGGACGACAAGCGGGTCATCGGCACCATCGAGGCCATCCAGCGCGAGCTGTCCACCGAGGACGGCTTCGTCCTCCGCTACCCGACGGCCGGCGAGGACGCCGGAGTCGACGGTCTGGAGGGCGACGAGGGCGCGTTCCTCGCCTGCTCCTTCTGGCTCGCCGACGACCTGGCCATGATCGGCCGGGTCGACGAGGCCCGGAAGCTCTTCGAGAAGCTGCTGGCCCTCCGCAACGACCTCGGGCTCCTCGCCGAGGAGTGGGACTCCAAGAACGGCCGCCAGGTCGGGAACTTCCCGCAGGCCTTCAGCCATGTCCCGCTGATCGACACGGCGCTCCGGCTCACCGCCTCCGGCGCCTACGGCGGATAGGAACGGCACCACCGTGGAAATCCGCGGAGAGGCCCAGGGCGGGATCACCGTCCGCCGGGCCCTCGACCTGCCCGGACTGCGGTCCGGCCTCCCGGAGGTCGTCACCGGGGCCGAGAAGCTGAACCGCACCGTGCGCTGGGTCCACGCGGGCGAGGTACCGAACATCGCCTCGCTGCTCAAGGGCGGCGAGCTGCTGCTGACGACGGGTCTGGGCCTGGGCACCAGACCCGTCGAGCAGCGCGCCTTCGTCCGGCAGCTCGCCGAACGCGGCATCGCCGCGCTCGTGGTGGAGCTGGGGCCGCGGTTCAGCAGGCTGCCGTCGGCGATCGTCGACACCGCCCGCTCCAGCGGCCTGCCGCTGGTGCAGCTCCACCGCGAGGTGCCCTTCGTCTCGGTGACCGAGGAGATCCACACCGAGATCGTCAACGGGCACTACACGCTGCTGCGCCGCGCCGACGAGGTCCACCGCCGCTGTACGGAGGCCCTGCTCGGCGGCGGCGGGATCCCCCGGGTGCTGCGGATCCTCGCCGACTTCGCGGCCCGGCCGGTCTTCCTGGAGACCGCCGACGGCGAGCTGCTGTACGCGGCCGGGCCGGGCGCCGCCGACGCCGCGGCCGATCCGCTCCAGGTCTGGGAGGGACTGCGCGGCCCCCGGGAGACCCGGCTCTCCCCGCCCGCGGGCACGGTCCTCGTCGATGTCCCCGGCGGCGGCCAGGGCAGCCCCTCGGTCCGGGCCCGGCTGGTGCTGCCCGCGGTCGGCGGCCCGCCGCACACGGTCCACCGCATGGCGGCCGAGCGGGCCGCCGGGCTGCTGGCGGTCGCCCTGATGCAGGCCCGCCAGGAGGAGGAGCTGGCCGCCCGGGGCCGGGGCGACTTCCTCACCGATCTCGCCGAGGGCCGGATCGCGGCCGCGGACGCGCCCGCCCAGGCGAAGGTCCTCGGTTTCCGCCCGGGGCCGGGCCCCCTGTTGCCGGTCGTGATGCGGCTCTCCCCCGCCGGCGGCACCTGGGCGCCGCTGGCGCACGCCGTCCTGGAGGAGCTGTCGGCGGTCGGGGTGCCCGTCCTGCTGGGGGTACGCCCCGTGGAAGGCCGGGTCCCGCTGCTGCTGGGGCTCCGCTCCGACGAGGAACGGGAGCCGGTCGCCGACCGGGTCGCCGCGGCGCTGCGGGCCGGTACGGCCCGCGCCGGGGCGGACCGGGCGGGCGCCCGGCCACCGGTCGTGGTGGTGGGCCGGGCGGGCGGCTGGAGCGCGGTCCCCGCGAGCCTGCGGCACGCCGCGGAGACCGCGACCGCCGCGCAGGGGCTGACCGACCGGCCCTGGTACGACGCGCGCCGCCTCGATATCGAACTGCTGCTGTGGCGGCTGCGGGACGATCCGGACCTGGTGGCGTTCGTGGACCGCGCGCTGGGCCCGCTGACCGCCCATGACGCGACGGCCCGCCCGCCGTTGCTGCCGACCCTGGAGACGTACCTCTCGCACGCGGGCCGCAAGGCGGAGACGGCGCGGGAACTGCACCTGAACCGCCAGACCCTGTACAACCGCCTGGCCCGGATCTCGGACCTGCTGGGCACGGACCTGGACGACCCCCAGTCGGTCCTCACCCTGAGCCTGGCCCTCCGCGCCCGCCGCCACCTTCCCTGACGGGGTCTTCCGGGACTCCGGGGCGCGCCGCCCCCGGGCGAGGGCGCGTTTCCCTCGGGGAAGGGCCGTGCCTTGCGGGGCCCTGGGCCCGGCCGGGGCGCGTTCCCCTCGGGGAAGGGCCGTGCTCTTAGGGGCGTGTTCGCCGACCGCGAGCCCGTCGTGGGCTGTTCGCGCAGTTCCCCGCGCCCCTAAAGGCCTTGCGCGCACCCCACAGGAAATGGCAGCCCCCAAGGCGGGTACGAATCCGGGGCGGGTACGAGCAAGAAGGGGCGCGGGGAACTGCGCGACAAGCCACGACGCTCCGCAGTCGGAAGAAACACCCCTCCGGTACGGCGGTCGCCCGCTGCCCCGAGAGGGGAACGGCGCTCTACGGAAATCCCGCGGCCCACGGGGGAACGCGGCCCCGTGGAGAGCCCGGGCCACGGGGCCTTGGGCTCGACGCGCCCGACGGGCTCCCGGGGCACGCACCCGGAGAGGCCTCAAGGGGCAAGGGCCTTGGGAGTCCGCGGCCCGGCGGGAGGCCTAGGCGGTGAGTTCGTCGTAGATGCTCAGGACGTGCGCCACCGTGTCGTCCTCCGTCTGCCAGGTCGCCGCCTGGGCCCGCCCCGCCCGGGCCAGGCCGGCCCGCCCGGCGGGGTCGGTGAGCAGCTCGCGCAGCGCGTCCGCGAGGGCCCCGGGGTCGCCGTACGGCACCAGGCGCGCCGCGTCGCCGACGAGTTCCGGGACGCCCCCGACGGCCGTGGCGACCAGCGGGATCCCGCGCCGCAGCGCCTCCTGGGCGAGCACCGGCCGGGCCTCCCAGCGGCTGGGCAGCACGGCGACATCCGCGGCGCACAGCAGGTCGCCGATGCCGTCCCGGTGCCCCAGCAGCCGGACCGGCAGCTGTTCGGTGTCGATACGCCGCTGGAGGGCGCCGCGCTCCCGCCCCTCGCCCGCGATCAGCACCAGCGCTCCGGGCTCCCGCAGCCGGGCCGCCGCGTCGAGGAGGACGTCGTACCCCTGCCGGGGCAGCAGGGGCCCCACGGACATCACCAGGGGCCGTCCGACGGCGCCGAGTTCGGCCCGGGCCTTGTCGGGTGTGAGGATCTCGTCCCCGGTGCGCAAGGCCGGCAGCGGTACGGCGACGGGCGCCAGCCGGGCATCGCGGGCGCCCCGGCCGCGGGCCCGGTCGACAAGTTCGGAGCAGGTGCCGAGGAGGACGGTGGCCGCCCGAGCGGCCCGGCGCTCCAGCAGTCCCGCCGCGCTGCCCCGGGCGCCCCCGGACCGGGCCGCCCGGGTGTGCCAGGTGACGACGAGCGGGACCCGCAGCCCGCGGAGCGCCGCCGCGGCGCGTGCCCCGGCGTGCAGCCCGTGCGCGTGCACCAGGTCGGCGCCCCGGCACACCGATCGGAGCGCGGCGACGGAGAGGGGGTCACCGCGCCGCGGGACGGGCGCGAAGTCGGCACCGGCGCCGGGAAAGTCGTAGTCGTGTTCCAGTCCCGCCGGGGCGCAGACGGTCACCCGCACGCCCCGCGCGACCAGCCCCGAGGCCAGTGACCGGACGTGCGCTCCGCTCCCCGCGCTGCCGCCGCCCAGTACCTGGACCGTACGCAACTGTGTCACCCGCCAAGGATGCCAGCCCGTACGGCCGTTACGGCAATGTGCATGTACGGGGCCGCTACCCCCGTACCCGTATGTCACTCACACGGGTGAGGCGGCGGGGCTCCCGGCCGCGGCGGCCGTACCGGTCCGGTCCCCGTAGACGGCCGCCGCGACGACGCCCGCCGCATGCAGAACGAGCCCGGCCCGCCCGTTGGCGGCCACGATCGCGGTACCGAGCGCCGCACCCAGGGCATGCGCTCCGGTGTCGCCGA
The DNA here is from genome assembly GCF_053981115.1 of Streptomyces sp. NPDC003691. Classification (NCBI taxonomy): domain Bacteria; kingdom Bacillati; phylum Actinomycetota; class Actinomycetes; order Kitasatosporales; family Streptomycetaceae; genus Streptomyces; species Streptomyces sp. NPDC003691. The sequence goes on from NZ_JBSFNQ010000048.1 coordinate 50,740, forward strand.
GCATGGTCTCCTCGGTGAGGTCGGCGACCGCGACGGAGGCCGCCGCGCCCATCGCCGCCGCGGTACGGGCGCCCGCGGTGCCGCCGCGCAGCAGTCCGGGCGCGCCGACGCCGAGGACCGTCAGAACGGCCCGGCCGGGGGCCGTGTCGACCAGATTGACCAGATGCGCGGTACCGGCGATCACCACTCCGGCGAGGACCCGGTCGGCCGGGCGCTCCTTGAGGAGACAGCCCGCGGCGAGCCCGGCGGCCCCGATGCCCAGGAGTTTCACACCGCCGCCGGTGAGTTCGCCGTCGCGCAGCGCGCCCAGATGGGCCCGGAAGCCGCGGCGGGGGTCGCCCGCGGCGGCATGGTCGTCGAAGGCGCCGCAGGCGGCGGCCGCGAGAACGGTGACCGCGGTGATGCCGCCGCTCCCGGCGGCGGCCCCGGCGGCGACGGCGGGACCGGCGAAGAGGGTGACGGCCCGCCCGTAGCGGTTCTCGCGGCGGAAGCGGGCGCCGAGACCGCCGGGCGCGGCCGGGCCGCCGCGGCGCAGCGCCGCGTACACCCCGGCCCCGACCACGAAGGCGGTCCCGAACGCCCGGGCCCTCATCCGTCGCTCCGGGCGGCCGCGAGCAGCTCCTCGGCGTGGGCGCGGGCGGTGCTGGAGTCCTCCTGGCCGGCCAGCATCCGGGAGAGTTCGCGTACCCGGTCCTCGCCTTCCAGGACGGTCACACCGCTGCGGGTGACGGAGCCGTCGTTGGTCTTCTCGACGAGGAGCTGCCGGTCGGCGAAGGCGGCCACCTGGGGCAGATGGGTGACCACGACGACCTGCGCGGACCGGGCGAGCTTGGCGAGGCGGCGGCCGATCTCGACGGCCGCCTTGCCGCCGACGCCCGCGTCGACCTCGTCGAAGAGGTAGGTGGGGACCGGGTCGGTGCCCGCGAAGACGACCTCGACGGCGAGCATCACCCGGGAGAGTTCACCACCGGAGGCGCCCTTGGCGATGGGCCGCGGCGGGGCCCCGGGGTGCGGGGCCAGCAGCAGTTCGACCTCGTCGACGCCGTACGGGCCGCAGGCGACGGTCCGGCCGTCGATCTCGACACCGTCCGGGTCGTCCTGCTGTCCGACGGCGAAGGAGACCCGGGCGTGCGGCATCGCCAGGGACGCCAGCTCCTCGGTGACGGCGGCGGCGAACCGGTCGGCGGCCTCGGTCCTGGCGGCGGTGAGCCGCCGGGCGAGCCCGCCGAGTTCGGCACGGAGCGCGTCGCGTTCGGCGGTGAGTTCGCCGATGCGGTCGTCGTCGCCGTCGAGTTCGGTGAGCCGGACGGCGCCCGCCTCGGCCCAGTCGACGACGGCCGCGATGTCCTCGCCGTACTTGCGGGTGAGCCCGGTGAGCACGGCCCGGCGCTCCTCGACGGCCGCGAGCCGCAGCGGGTCGGCCTCCAGCCGGTCCGCGTATCCGGCGAGTTCCCCGGAGACGTCGGAGAGCAGGATGGAGATCTCGCCCATGCGGTCGGCGAGGGCGGCGAGGGCGGGATCGTGGGCGCGTACGGCGTCGAGCGCCCGGCCGGCGCCCGCGACGAGGGTCGTCGCGTCGACGCCCTCGGGGTCCTCGGGGATGCCCGCGAGGGCGGCGTGCGCCGCGGACGCGGCGGAGGCGAGCGCCTCGGCGTGCCGGAGCCGCTCCGCCTCGGCGGCGAGTTCGGTGTCCTCGCCGGGGCGGGGTTCGACACCCGCGATCTCGTTCAGTCCGAAGCGGAGCAGATCGGCCTCCTGGGCCCGCTCCCGGGCCCGGGTGGTCAGCTCGTCCAGTTCGGCCGTGAGCGCCCGCAGCCCGCGGTAGGCGGCGGTGTAGTCGGCCAGCGGCCCCGACACGGCGGCACCCGCGTACCGGTCGAGCGCCGCCCGCTGCCGGGCGGGCCGCAGCAGGCCCTGCTGGTCGGTCTGGCCGTGGACGGCGACGAGCTCGTCCGCCAGCTCCGACAGCAGTCCTACGGGCACCGAGCGGCCGCCGAGGTGGGCCCGGGAACGGCCCTCCGCGGAAACGGTCCGGCTGATCAGCAGGGAGCCGTCCTCCAGTTCGGCGCCGGCCTCCTCGGCCCGCCGGGCGGCGGAGGCGTCCGCGCCGACCGCGATCCGCCCCTCGACGACGGCCGACTTCGCGCCGATCCGTACCAGCGCGGGGTCGGCACGCCCGCCGAGCAGCAGCCCCAGGCTGGTGACGACCATGGTCTTGCCAGCTCCGGTCTCGCCGGTCACCGCGGTGAACCCGGGGGACAGCTCGACGACGGCGTCGTCGATGACCCCGAGGGACCGTATCCTCATCTCCTCCAACACGGACACGACCATACGAGGTTTCCCGGGCCGCGCGCGACGCGGACCCCGTGCGGATATCCCCCTCATCACCTGGTACTACCGGGCCCGTACGCCCTTATGCTCCGCAGATGCCGGAAAACACTTCACCGGAACTGGTGATCGCGTCTTCGGGAGCGTCGGCGCGTCTCCACGGCCTCGCTCTGACATTCGTACACGGGCGGACTACCTGGCGGATCCCGGCGGCGGCGATCCGGACGGCGGAGACGGGCGGGCCGGGTCCCCGGCCGGGGGTCACACTCCGCTTCCGCCCCGGCGTACCCCTTCCGGAAGACACTCCACCGTTCCTCTTCCTGCCGGCGGAGAACGTGCATGCCGCCGAGGCGTTCCGGGCGGGAGTGGCCGGGGCGGTGGCCGCGGCCCCGGTGGTGGACGCGGCGGAGGTCCTGGTCACGGTGGTCGTGCGGCCGTCGCGGCTGGACCGGATACGTCAGTCGGCCGACCGGACCCGGATCCTGTGCGGCGCGGCCTGGCTGGTCTGGTTCGCGGCCGTCCTGACGGTGACACTCCGGGCGGAGACTCCCTGGGCGGCCGCCGTGCTCACCTTCCAGTCCCTCTGGATCGCCCCGCTCGGATGCTGGATCATCGGCATGGGGATACCGGCGCGCAGCCGCCCCCGGCGGCCCCGCTATCTGCGGCGGCTGCGCCGGAACGGCATCACGGTCGGGGGCCGCATCACCGGCTACCACTCGGCCCGCTACGACAAGCAGTACTTCCCCGTGCTCGACTTCACAACGGCCGACGGGCGGGAGTTCGAAGGCGTGGTCTCCCTCCGGATCGTCTGGGAGAAGGAGAGGCTCCCCGGGTTCACCCTTGTCGTCTACGACCGGGACGACCCCGCCCTCGCCTCGGTCACCGGCCCCAGGGAGTCCTTCGCGGGCTTCGCCGTCGTACTCGGGCTGGTCATGCTGGCGGTGTCCGTCGGGATGCTGGTGGGCGGCACGGGTATCTGAGTCGGCCCCTCCTTACCCCTACTGCGCGGGCGGCGCCCCCCGCCATCCCGCGACCGGCAGCGCGAACTTCGCCACCAGCCGGTCCGTGAACGACGCGTGGTGCAGCCGGGCCAGCCGGACCGGGACGGCCCCCCGGCGCACCTCGACCCGCGCCCCCGGCGGCAGTTCCACCGTGCGGCGCCCGTCGCACCAGAGCACCCCGTGCGGGGTGTGCTCCTGCACCTCGACCGCGAGCACCGAGGTGGGCGAGGTCACCAGCGGCTTGGCGAACAGGGCGTGGGCGCTGATCGGGACCATCAGCAGCGCCTCCACCTCGGGCCACACCACCGGACCGCCCGCCGAGAAGGCGTAGGCGGTGGAACCGGTGGGGGTGGCGCAGACGATGCCGTCGCAGCCGAAGGCGGTCACCGGGCGGCCGTCGATCTCCAGGACGACCTCCAGCATCCGGTCCGGGGAGACCTTCTGGACGGCGGCCTCGTTCAGCGCCCAGTCGCGGTGCACCACATCGCCGTTACGGTGCACGACGACATCGACGGTCATCCGCTCCTCGACCTCGTAGGCCCGGTCGACGACCCGGTTGACGACCCGGTCGAGGTCGTCGCGTTCGGCCTCGGCGAGGAAACCCACCCGCCCCAGGTTCACCCCGAGCATCGGCACCCCGGAGGCGCGGGCGAACTCGGCGCCGCGCAGCAGGGTGCCGTCACCGCCGAGGACGACGATCAGTTCGCAGCCGTCGAGGGCGCACGGGGTGGCCTCGGGGACGGTCTCGACGGCCGGGGGCAGCGGCAGATCGGCCGCCTCCGCCTCCAGCACCCGGACCCGGAGCCCGCTGCGGAGCAGGCCCTCGACGACGAGTTCGGCGCTGCGGACGGCGGCCTTGCGGCCGGTGTGCGCGAGGAGGAAGACGGTCCGTTCGGCGGGGGCCGCGGGCCCGGCCGTCCCCGCCGCTGCCGGGTCCGTCCCGGCCGCTCCGGCCGCGGTCGCTGCTGCTGTGGTCGCTCCTGCTGTGGTCAACGAGGCCCCTCCGCCACTGCTCGATCGACGTCCGCCGGGTCCAGCTCGGGCGCCCCGGCCCGCAGCCAGAGGAAGTACTCGACGTTCCCGGAGGGGCCGGGCAGCGGGCTGGCGGTGACGCCCAGCACGCCCAGTCCGAGGGCCGCGGCCTGTCCCGCCACGGTCCGCACGGCCTCCTTGCGCAGTTCGGTGCTGCGGACGACACCGCCGCTGCCGAGCCGCTCCTTGCCCACTTCGAACTGCGGTTTCACCATCAGCACCAGATCCGCGTCCGGGGCGGTGCAGCGGACCAGGGCGGGCAGGACCAGCCCGAGGGGAATGAACGAGAGATCCCCGACGACCAGGTCGGCGCGTTCGCCGCCGAGGTCCTCCGGGGTCAGTTCGCGGACGTTGGTGCGGTCCTTGACGGTGACCCGGTCGTCGCTCTGCAACGACCAGGCGAGCTGCCCGTAGCCGACGTCGACGGCGAAGACATGGGCCGCGCCCGCCCGCAGCAGGACATCCGTGAAGCCTCCGGTCGACGCCCCGGCGTCGAGCGCCCGCCGCCCCGCCACGACCAGCCCGAGGGGGCCGAACGCGGCCAGCGCGCCCGCGAGCTTGTGGCCGCCGCGGGAGACGTAGTCCGGGTCCCCGCCGTCGTCGGCCACCACGATCGCGGCAGCCGTCTCGACCTGGGTGGCGGCTTTGGTCGCGGTGGCGCCGCCGACGGTGACCCGCCCGGCGGCGATCAGCTGGCTCGCGTGCTCGCGCGAGCGCGCGAGACTGCGGCGTACCAGCTCTGCGTCGAGACGGCGACGGGCGGCTCCTGCCACGTTCGGTTCAGCTCCTGTGGTCGTGCGGTACGGGGTGCGGGGGGTGCTGCGCGGCGGGGCCGGGCGCGTCCAGCGCGCTCAGCACCGTACGCAGGCCCTCGTGTACATCCTCGTACACGTCCAGGTGTCCGTCGGCCGTCAGGTGGTCGGCGTCGGCGAGCCGGTCCAGTACGGCGTCGACCGCGGCGTCCCCGGTCGGGTTCCGGACCACGCCCAGGGGCGCGGGCGCGGCCGGTTCGTACGCGGTCGGCGGGGCCGCCCCGTCCGGTCCGGCGGGCTCACCGGTGGCCCCGGTGGCACTCGTTCCGTCCACGAGGTCCGCGCCGCCCTCGGAGTCGGCAGCGTGACCGGGAGCGGCCTCCGGGCCCGGACGGCCGGGCATCACGTCGTTCATGCCCCGACGCTACCCCGAAGGACTGGGGTACGGTCGATCACGATGGCGACGAAGGAAGAGTGCCGTGAGGCGCTCGGCAGACTCAGTGACAATCTCTCGCGCGCGGACGACGGCGTCCGCGGCGCGACCGCGCTCGACCGCTCCATGAGCTGCCACATCAGGGATCTGGATGTGACGTTCACCGGGCGGCTGCGGCAGGGTGTGATCGAGGTCGCGGGGGACCATCAGGGTCCGCCGCGCGAGAAGGCCGAGATCAGGCTGGCGATGACCGGCGACGATCTCGTGGCGATGGTCGACGGCGGGCTGAACTTCGGGAAGGCCTGGGCCTCGGGCCGGGTGAAGCTGGAGGCCGGCTTCCGCGATCTGATGCGCCTGCGCTCCCTGCTCTGACCGGCCCGCGGAACCGGCCCCGGGCCGACCGGCCCCGGGGCGAAGAACCGGGGCGGCTGCGGGCGGGGGGGGTGAACAGGGCGTCTCTCAGAGGGCCTTCGCCGTCTCCGCCCGGTCCGCCCGGTCCGCGGGCACCGTCCCGGCGCGCCGCCGGGCCACCGGGACCACCAGCGGCGTCCCGGACTCCGGATCGTCGATCACCCGGCTCCGTACCCCGAACACCTCCTCCACCAGCTCCGCCGTGACCACGTCCGACGGCGCTCCCTCGGCGACGACCCGGCCGTCCCGCAGGGCGATCAGATGGGTGGCGTACCGCGCGGCCTGGTTGAGGTCGTGGAGCACCGCGACCAGCGTCCGCCCCTGGGTCTCGTGGAGCTCGGCGCAGAGGTCCAGGACCTCCAGCTGGTGCTGGATGTCGAGGAAGGTGGTGGGCTCGTCGAGCAGCAGCAGCGGGGTCTGCTGGGCGAGCGCCATCGCGATCCACACCCGCTGCCGCTGCCCGCCGGAGAGTTCGTCGACATAGCGCTCGGCCAGCTCCGCGACCCCGGTCGCGGCCATCGACTCCCGGACGATCCGCTCGTCCTCGGGGGACCACTGCCGCAGCAGCCCCTGATGCGGATAGCGGCCCCGGGCGACCAGGTCGGCGACCGTGATCCCGTCGGGTGCGATGGACGTCTGCGGCAGCAGGCCGAGGATCCGCGCCACCTTCTTCGCGGGCAGGGAGTGGATCGTCTGCCCGTCGAGCAGCACCCGCCCCTCGGTGGGCTTGAGCATCCGCGCCAGGGCCCGCAACAGGGTCGACTTGCCGCAGGCGTTGGGGCCGACGATCACCGTGAACGAATTGTCCGGAATCGCCACCGTCAGACCCTCGGCGATCACCCGCCGGTCATAGCCGAGCGTGACCGATTCCGCGGTGAGTCGCTGCATGGGGGTCGTACTCCTGGGTCGCGTCCGAGGGCTCGGGATCCGGCGGCCGGCCCGGACCCGCCCGGCGTGCCGCCACCGGCGGCGGGATGCCGACGGATACCAACAGAACAGCCGGAAAGGTTAGGTTAGCCTATCCTCTTCCGGATCCGGGGGGCCGGTCACCAGCCCAGCCGGGCCAGCGCCTTGTCCGCCGCGGCCGTGCTCCCGCCGTCACCGGCGTCCGTCCAGGCCGCCGCGGCCAGCGCCCGCAGCCCGTCCAGCGCCGCCCCCTCGCCCTCGACGGCCAGTGCCCCGCCGCGTACGGAAGCGGTCCAGCCGCCGCAGCCGAATCCGGACACCGCGTCCCCGGTCACCTCCGGCTGCCCGGTCAGCAGCCCCCGCAGATCCGCGTCCACATATGTCGGCCGGTGCCGCGGCTCCGCCGCCAGGAGCTGCGCCGGGTCCGTCACTCCCGTCAGCACCAGCAGCGAGTCCACGTCCCCGTTGAACGCGCCCTCGATATCGGTGTCCAGCCGGTCCCCCACCACCAGCGGCCGCCGCGCCCCGGTCCGCAGCACGGTCTCCCGGTGCATCGGGGGCAGCGGCTTGCCCGCGACCTCCGGCTCCGCGCCGGTGGCGATCCGCACCACCTCCACCGCGGCCCCGTTGCCCGGCCCGATACCGCGGGCACCGGGAATCGTCAGATCGGTGTTGGAGGCGAACCAGGGCACTCCGCGCCTGATCGCGTAACTCGCCTCGGCGAACCGTCCCCAGGGCAGTTCGGGCCCGCCGTAACCCTGGACGACGGCCGCCGGATCGTCGTCCGCCGACTCGACGGGCACCAGCCCCCGCTCCCGGAGCGCCAGCCGCAGCCCCTCCCCGCCGATCACCAGCACCCGGGAACCCGCCGGAACCCGATCGGCGATCAGCCGGGCCACGGCCTGCGCCGAGGTGATGACCTCCCCCGGCTCCGCGGGCACCCCCAGCTCGGTCAGATGCCGGGCGACCGCCTCCGGCGGGCGCAGCGCGTTGTTGGTGACATACGCCAGCGCCATCCCCGCGTCCCGGGCCGCCAGCAGCGACGGGACGGCGTGCACGACGGCCTCGCCGCCCGCGTACACCACCCCGTCGAGGTCGAGCAGGGCGGTGTCGTACGCCGCGCAGAGCGCCTCCGCACTGCCGTCCGGCCTGGTCCTGACCCGCAGCCCACTCATCCGTCAACACTCCTCATACCGGCGGTCACTCCCCCGATCATCGCTCATGCCGGACCGCGCTTACGATGCACGGATGAACAGCGAAGGTCCCGCGGCCACCGACGGCCTGCGTCTGCTCCCCTTCCGCGGACTGCGCTACGTCCCCGAACGGGTCGGCTCCCTCGCCGCCGTGACCTCCCCGCCGTACGACGTCGTCGTCCGGCCCGACGGGCTCGACCATCTGGAGTCGTCCGACCCGCACAACATCGTCCGGCTGATCCTGCCGCAGGCCCCCACCGCCGGGGACCGCCACCGCCGGGCCGCCGACACCCTGGCCCGCTGGCTCGCCGAGGGCGTGCTGGCCGCCGATCCCCAGCCCGCCCTGTACGTGTACGAACAGCGGCACGGCGACCTCCTCCAGCGCGGGCTCATCGGCGCCCTGGCGCTCTCCGAGCCCGCCGACGGCATCGTCCTGCCGCACGAGGACGTCATGCCCGACATCGTTGCCGACCGGGCCGCGCTGATGCGGTCGACCGACGCCAATCTCGAACCGCTGCTCTTCACCTACCGCGGCGAGGGCGAGGCGACCGGCGCCACCGCCGTCGTCGAACGGACGGTCCGGCAGCCGCCGCTGCTGGCGACGACCACGGAGGACGGCTTCGGGCACCGGCTGTGGGCGCTGACGGACCCGGCGGAACTCGCCGCGGTACAGCGGGACCTGGCCGGACGGCAGGCGCTGATCGCCGACGGCCACCACCGGTGGGCCACCTATCTGCGGCTGCGCGCCGAGCATCCGGATCCGGGCCCCTGGAACTACGGCCTGGTCCTGCTGGTCGACACGGCCCGCTATCCCCTGCGGGTCCGGGCGATCCACCGGCTGATCCGGCGGCTCCCGCCCGCCGAGGCGCTCGCCGCACTCGACGGTGCGTTCCGGGTACGCCGGCTGGACCTGCCGCTGCCGGCGGCGCTCGACGCCCTCGCCGGGGCCGCGGCCGGGGGCAACGCCTTCCTGCTCGCCGGTGACGGCGCCTTCCATCTGGCCGACCGGCCGGACCCCGCCCTGATCGCCCGTACGGTGCGGGCCGACCGGCCGGAGCCGTGGCGCGCGCTGGACGCGACGGTGCTGCACGCGACCCTGCTGGAGGAGCTGTGGCGGATCCCGGACTCCCCGGACGACATCGGCTACATCCACGACACGGCGGCGGCCGTCGCCCAGGCGGAGCGGCACGGCGGTACGGCGGTGCTGCTGCATCCCGTACGTGAGGACGTGGTCCGTGAACTGGCCCGGCAGGGTGTGACGATGCCCCGCAAGTCGACGTCCTTCGGTCCGAAGCCGGCGACCGGGCTGGTGCTGCGGAGCCTGGCACTGGAGTAGCCCGCGGCGGCGAGCGGAACAGAAAGGGGCGGCTCCTCGTCGAGGAGCCGCCCCTTTTTCACCGCTGGTTACGCGTCACGGTCCCGGTCGTCGCCGGCCTCGGCCGCACCGTCGCCATCGACCTCGTCGACATCGGCATCGCCGTCGACATCAGCGTCGTCGGTGGCGTCGGCCGGGGCGGCCTCGGCGGCGGGTGCGGAGTCGTCCGCGTCCTCGTCGAGGTCCATCGCGTCGACGAACTCCACGCCGTCCATCTCCGCCAGCCGGTCGGAGGCGTCGGTCGACCCGTCCTTGTCGGCCTCCAGGGCCTTGGCGAACCATTCACGGGCCTCGTCCTCGCGCCCGGCCGCCAGCAGGGCGTCGGCGTAGGCGTACCGCAGACGCGCGGTCCACGGCTGGACGGAGGCGGAGGCCAGCTCCTGGCTCTGCAGGGTGACGATGGCGGCGTCCAGCTGCCCCAGGTCGCGCCGGGCTCCGGCGGCCACCAGCCGCATCTCGACCTGTCCGGCCTTGTCCAGCTTCTGCGTCTCGGGCTCACCGGCCATCGCCAGCGCGCGCTCCGGCCGGCCGAGGCCGCGCTCGCAGTCCGCCATCACGGGCCACAGCTCGACTCCGCCGGTCATCCGCCGCGCGGCCCGGAACTCGGCCAGGGCCTCGGAGTACCGCTGGGTCGCGTACGCGGCGAACCCGGCGGCCTCGCGGACCGCGGCGACCCGGGAGGCCAGCCGGAGGGCGATACGGGAGTAGGCGTACGCCTCCTCCGGCTCCTCGTCGATCAGCTTGGCGACCATCACGAGGTTGCGGGAGACGTCCTCGGCGAGGCCCTTCGGCAGGCTCTGGAGCTCCTGCCGCACGTCCTGGTCGATCTCGTCGCCGGTGACGTCGTCCGGGATCGGCAGCCGCTTGACCGGCTCGCGCTCGGGCCGGTCACGGTCCCGGTCGTCGCGGCGGAAGCCACCGGACCGGTCGTCGCGGCGCCCGTAGCCACCGCCACCACCGGGACGGCCCCCGCGGTCACGGTCACGGTCGCCGGGTCGCCCGCCGGGGCGGCCGCCACGGTCACCACCGCGGTATCCACCACGGTCGTCGTCACGGCGGAACGACGGACGGTCGTCGCGGCGGTCGTCACGGCGGAAGGTGGAACGGTCGTCGCGACGGAAACCGCCACCACGCTCACCACGGTCACCGCCACGGTCGTCGTCACGGCGGAACGACGGACGCTCGTCACGGCGGTCGTCACGACGGTCATCGCGACGGAAACCACCGGAACCGCCGGGGCGGTCGTCACGACGGGGACCACGGTCGTCATCACGGCGCGGACCACGGTCACGGTCGCCGCCGCGGTACCCGCCACGGTCACCACCGCGGTCGTCATCACGACGGAACGACGGACGGTCGTCACGACGGTCGTCACGGCGGAAGGTGGAACGGTCGTCACGGCGGAAACCGCCGGAGCGGTCGTCGCGGCGGGGCCCGCGGTCGTCATCACGGCGGAACGCCGGACGGTCGTCACGGCGGTCGTCGCGACGGAAACCACCGGAGCCACCGGACCGGTCGTCACGACGCTCGTACGAGCGCTCGCCACCGCTGCGGTATCCGCCACGGTCACCACCGCGGTCGTCGTCGCGACGGAAGGAGGGACGGTCGTCACGACGGTCATCGCGGCGGAAACCACCGGAGCGGTCGTCACGACGCGGACCACGGTCGTCATCACGACGGAACGACGGACGGTCATCACGACGATCGTCACGACGGAAACCACCGGAACCACCGGACCGGTCGTCACGACGGGGACCACGGTCGTCATCACGGCGCGGACCACGGTCACGGTCGCCGCCGCGGTACCCGCCTCGGTCACCACCGCGGTCGTCATCACGACGGAACGACGGACGGTCATCGCGGCGGTCGTCGCGACGGAAACCACCGGAACCACCGGACCGGTCATCACGACGCGGACCACGGTCGTCATCACGACGGAACGACGGACGGTCATCACGACGATCGTCACGACGGAAACCACCAGAGCCACTGGAGCTGCCGGAGCCGCCGGGGCGGTCGTCACGCCGTCCGTAGCCGCCGCCCGAGGGCCGGCCACCACGGTCGTCCCGGGCACCGCGGTATCCACCACGGTCGCCGTCACGCCGCGGGCCACGGTCGTCTCGACCGCCGCGGAATCCGCCCCGGTCGGCGCCGTCTCGACGGCGCGGTTCGCGCTCCGGACGGTCGTCGGGAGAGTTGGGGGACATCGGCGTGACTCCTGTCTGCAGGTACTGCGGCCATTCTCGCGCACCCGGCGGGGGTGCGCTCTGTGTACGGAAAGCAAAAAGACCCTGGGTCCAGCGTTGAACGCTGGACCCAGGGCCCTGAAAGATTGTTCGGCGGTGTCCTACTCTCCCACAGGGTCCCCCCTGCAGTACCATCGGCGCTGAAAGGCTTAGCTTCCGGGTTCGGAATGTAACCGGGCGTTTCCCTTACGCTATGACCACCGAAACCCTAACGGTTTCGAGCGAACAAGCACACTTTTTAATTGATGTTCTGCTCGAACCGGCAACGGTCGTTGCCTCAGAACTAACACAGTGGACGCGAGCAAATATGGACAAGCCCTCGGCCTATTAGTACCGGTCACCTCCACCAGTTACCTGGCTTC
>NZ_JBSFNQ010000049.1:0-62597 GCF_053981115.1 Streptomyces sp. NPDC003691
GTGGGGTTTAGTCCGGGCCGCCCCGGGGTCCCGCCGGGGCCCGTCGGGGGGATTCCGGTGCCCGGGACCGGTCCGGGCCGGCCCGGACCGTTCCCGGCAACGGCGGCTGGTGGCCGGTGGCCGGTTACCCCGTGATGGAACGCGTCGGCCGGACGCACCAAGCGGCCGCGCTGCTGTTCCGGGCCGCTTCGTTCGGCCGCCGCCCGTACGCCGTCGCCCGTCCGCGCGACCGCGGACCCCGGCGGCGCTCCGGCCGGGTGACCGCGGACCCCGGCGGCCGTCCGGCCGGGTGAGCGCGCCGGATGCCCCGGCGGCTATTTGAGCAGCCGGGACATCCGCCGGTCCGCGAGCGGGCGCCCACCGGTCTGGCACGTCGGGCAGTACTGCAACGACGAGTCGCTGAACGACACCTCCCGGATGGTGTCGCCGCAGACCGGGCAGGGCTCGCCGGTCCGCCCGTGGACCCGCAGCCCGCTCTTCTTCTCCGCCTTCAGACCCGCCGCCGCAACGCCCCGCGCACGGTCGACGGCCTCGCCGAGGGTGCTGCGCAGTGCCTCGTACAGCCGCGTGACCTCCTCCTCGTCCAGCCGGCCGGTCTGTTTGAACGGGGACATCCGCGCGGCGTGGAGGATTTCGTCGCTGTAGGCGTTGCCGATACCGGCGATGAGGCTCTGGTCGCGGAGGGCGCCTTTGATCTGCCGGTGCTCCCCCGCGAGCACGGCGGCGAAGGCGTCCCGGCCGAAGGCGTCGGCGAGCGGGTCGGGGCCGAGCCGGGCGATCGCGGGCACGTCCGCGGGGTCCCTGACGAGATGCACCGCGAGGCGTTTGGTGGTGCCGGCCTCGGTGAGGTCGAATCCGGCGCCGGACGCGAGGGCGGTCCGCAGGGCGAGCGGGCCCTTTCCGGGGCGCGGGGGCACGGCGGGCAGTTCGTCGTACCAGCGCAGCCAGCCCGCGCGGGCGAGATGGCAGACGAGGTGGAGCCCGCCTGCGGTGATGTCGAGCCATTTGCCGTGCCGTCCGACGGCGGTGACCGAAGCACCCTCGACGGCGCTCAGGGGCGGGTCGTAGGTCTTGAGGACGCTGATGGCCAGGGGCAGCACCCGGGTGATGCGCAGGCCCGTCACCCTGGTGTCGAGGAACTCTCGCAGTGATTCCACTTCGGGCAGTTCGGGCATGGCTCCAGCCTGCCGCAGGCCGGGCTGACCCGCAGGTCCACCGGGTACCGGAGCGTTGTCGCGGAGGGCCGGGGCGAGGGCGCCGACGGGGCTCCGGAACGCCGGATCCGTACGCCCTTACCGGCCCGTACCCGCGCCGTACCCGCCCCGTACCGGCCCGCACACGCCCCGGACCGGGCCGCACCGGGCCCGCACCGGCCCCGGCGGCTCACTCCTCCGGGGCGAGGGCCGCCAGCTCCTCCAGTTCGTCGCTCATGGCCGCGGCCAGCAGGCCGACGTCCGGTACCGCCTCGCCGTCGGCCACCAGGCCGACGTGGATCCGCCCTCCGTAGACGGTCAGGGCCACTGCCAGGGACTGCCCCCGGGCGAGCGGCGCCATCGGGTAGAGGGACCGCAGGGGGCAGCCGGCGAAGGACAGCTCCGAACGCGGCAGCGGAACGCTGGTGACCAGGAGGTCGAAGAGCATCCGGGCCGCCCCGCCCGCCAGCGGTGCGCCGAACCGGTGGGCGATCGGCGGGAGCTGGTCGGCGAGTACGGCGAGCGCCCCGGCCCCGCGCAGCGGACCGGCTTCCTTGTTGCGGTCCATCGCGGTACGGACCAGGGCGAGCCTGGTACGGGGGTCGGGTTCGGCGACGGGCAGGTCGAGAAGGTAGGCGGAGAGGTCGTTGCCCGGTCCCGGGGCTCCTCCGGGGCGGCGGCGGGAGACGGGCACCAGGGCCCGCGGGCCGTCCGCGGGCAGTGGCTCGCCGCGCCCGGTGAGCCAGCGGCGCAGCCCTCCGGCGACGACCGCGAGCAGGACGTCGTTGGTGGTGCCGCCGGATGCCCCGCGGGCCCGGCGTACGTCGGCGGCGTCGAGGACGGCCGTACCGAGCCGGCGGGTGCCGCTGGCCCCGGCGGCCAGGGACGGCGGCAGTCCGCGCGGGTCGAGCCGGCTGGCCAGCACGACGGAGGCGCCGACCCCGACGGCCCGGCCCAGCCCGTCGATCCGGTCCCGGGCGAAGCCGACGAGCCGGCGCGGGTCGGCGGACCAGGAGCGGGCGGGACCGGCGGCGGCCCCGCGCAGCCGCGCCCGGGCCCGGGCGCGTACCCCTCGGGGGTCGGCGATCTCGTCGAAGACCGCCGAGCCGATGGCGACGGCCCGCATCCCGTCGGCCAGGGCGTGGTGAAGCTTGACCAGCACGGCGAACGGCCCGCCTTCGGGGCCGGTCAGGAGGTACATCTCCCACGGCGGGCGGCCGCGCTCCAGGGGCCGTTCCATCAGCTCCCCGGCGAGCGCGACGGCTTCCGCCGCCACGGGGGCCGCCCCGGGGAGCCGGATCCGGTGGACGTGCCGGGTGACGTCGAAGTCGGGGTCGGGGGCCCAGGCGGCGCCGCCGACGGGCAGCAGTACGTCCCGTACCCGGGTCCGCAGCCTCCGGACGGCGGCGGCCCGGGTGGCGAGCCGCGCGAGCAGCACATGGGCGGCGGGCGCGGGCCCGGCCGGACCCGGGGCGAAGAGGGCGAGCGCCCCGAGGTGTATCGGGTGCCCGGCGGATTCGAGATGCCAGAACGCCAGGTCGAGTGGGGCGAGTCGCTCGGTGCTCACGGTGTCCTCGTGCTCCGGGAGGGCCTGTGTCGGGTGCCGTGCCGCGACAGGGCGGCCGACGGCGGGGGTCCGCTCTCCGGGTGTCCCGAACGTCCCGGGTCCCGGCGGCGGATCGCGGCGCGGCCGGGCGGTACAGCGGTACGGAACTCCTCAGCCGTGCCGCTCGGTCCCGCCCCGGCCGGTCACCTTCGATCGGTTACGTTCACAAACAGTCGCTCTACGGAGCGTAACCCTAACCCCACGGCCGGTGCGCGGCCTCCGGCGACAAGCCCCGGCGGCCCCGAATCAGCCGACCGGGCGGGGCGTACGCCCCGCCCCCGGCGGACGCCGGAGCGGTCCGCCGCCGCACCCGCCCGCTCCCCCGTGCGCCCTGCCCCCGGCGTCCCCCCGCGGGCAGCTTCCTCACGGCCCGGCACCCGGCCCCGTCGGGCCCGGCCGGGGGCCGGTACGGCGCATCCGTCCGGGGCCGGGACGGTGTATGCGCCCGGGCCGGGACGGCGTATGCGGCCCGGTCTCCGGCGCGCTGCCCTGCCGGGAGCCGTGCCGTGGTGGGCCCGCGCGCCCTCTCAGCCCCGCCGGGTGGAGCGCTCCGGTACCGCGAACTCGCACCAGACGCACTTGCCGGTGCCACGCGGTTCCACACCCCAGGCGTCGGCGAGCCGGTCGACCAGCAGGAGTCCGCGGCCGGAGACTCCGGACTCGCCCGCCTCCCGGCGGCGGGGCAGCGCGCTGGAGCCGTCCTCCACCTCGACCCGGAGCCGCCGCTGGGCGCCGGTGAGCACCCGGACGGTCACCTCCGCTCCGCCGTCGGTGTGCATCAGGGCGTTGGTGGTCAGTTCGTCGGCGACCAGTTCGATCTCGTCGGCGCGCGCTCCGGCGCCCCAGGCGACGACGGCGGAGCGGACCATCCCGCGGGCCGAGCGCAGCGCCCCGGGGTCGTTCTGGGGGACGGCCTGGTGGAGCCGGCCGCCGGAGCGGGGGGTGAGGGCGCCGCGGCGGCGCAACAGCAGCAGGGCGACGTCGTCCTCGCCGCCGCGCTCGTCGACGACCTCGCAGAGACGGTCGGCGAGGTGCTGGATGTCCCGGGGGCCGCCGCGCACCAGCGAGGTCAGCAGCAGCATGCCGTCGTCGAGGTCGGAGCCGGGCTGCTCGACCAGTCCGTCGGTGTAGAGCAGCAGGGTCTGGCCGGGGTCGAGTTCGAGGGTGGTGACCGGGTACTCCAGCCGGCCGAACTCGGCGGAGAGTCCGAGCGGCAGCCCGCCGTCCACCGGGATCCGGCGGCAGCTGCCGTCGGTGTCCCGCACCAGCGGGTCGACATGGCCGGCCCGGACCACCTGGACCACTCCGGTGGACAGGTCGGCCTCCGCGTACAGGCAGGTGGCGAAGCGGTCGGTGTCCAGCTCGTGGAGGAAGCCGGAGGCGCGGGCCATCACGGTGGCCGGGGTGTGGCCCTCGGCCGCGTACGCCCTCAGGACGATCCGGAGCTGGCCCATGACGGCCGCGGCGTCCGTGTCGTGGCCCTGGACGTCGCCGATGACGGCGCCGACCCGGCCGCCGGGCAGGGTGATGACGTCGTACCAGTCGCCGCCGATGTCCCGTCCGATCCGGGCCGAGCGGTAGCGCACGGCGATCTGGGCGCCCGGCACGTCCGGGATCCGGCGCGGCAGCATCGCCTGCTGGAGCCCCTCGGCCAGATCGTGTTCCTGGTCGTAGAGCACGGCGCGCTGGACGCTCTGGGCGATGGTGCTGCCGAGGGCGACCAGGAGGTTGCGCTCATCGGCGGTGAAGCCGGTCCGGTCGGCGTAGAGCAGTCCGAAGGCGCCGATCGGGCGGCCCTGGGCGATCAGCGGCAGATAGGCGGCGGCCTCGACGCCGAGGGGTTCGATATGGGGCCAGAGGATCGGGTAGGACCCGGCGAAGTCGTCGCCGCCCTCGATAAAGCGGGGGGACAGGGTGCGGATGACCTCGCTCATCGGGTACTGCTCGTCGACCCGGGTGTAGCGGGTGCCGGGGACGAACGCCTCCTGCGGGCCCTCGGCGACCAGATGGATCCGGCCGCCCGGCTCCAGCAGGCCCATCACCAGGCTTCTGGCGCCGAAGATCTCCAGGCCGTGGGCGTCCTTGAGGATGTCGATGACGTCCTGGACGGTACGGGCGTGGGCGAGGGCCGCGGTGGTGGCCTCGACGACGCTGGTCTGCCGGCGGCGTTCGGCGTCGGCGGCGATCCGGGCGGTGGAGTCGGCGAGTTCGGCCGTGGCGTCCCGGACGATGCCGGTGATCCGCACCGGACGGCCCTCGGTGTCCCGGCGGACCCGGCCCTGGGAGTGGGTCCAGCGCAGGGTGCCGTCCTGCCGGCGGATACGGAAGTAGACGCCGTAGTGGTCGCGGCCGCTCTTGAGGGCCTGGGCGACCCGGGCGTCCAGCCGCACGGCCTCGTCGGGGGGCATCCGGTCCATCAGACTGGCCCGCCGGCCGTCGTACTCCTCCGGCGGCAGGTCGAGCACGCGGTGCGCGTACTCGTCCAGATGCATCAGTCCGCTGGCCAGGTCCCAGTCGAAGCTGCCCGTACGGGTGAGGGCCAGACACGTCTCCGGGGCGGCAGGCCAGTCGTCGGGAAGCGCCGGGGCCCCCGCTGCCCGATCAACCATGCAGCCACTCTGCCATCATTTGTCGGATTATTCGACTGGTTAGGGCGGCCGGGCAGGTCAGCCCGGGGATCCGGCCGGTGCGCCGCTCCCGCCGAATCCGGCGTACCCGGCGTACCCGGCGTACCCGGTCGCCGGTTCCTCCGCGTCGAGCAGCGGCTCCTCGTCGATCAGGGGCTCGCCGGGATCCGCCTCGGTACCGTCGAGCGGGTCCAGCTCGGCGTCCGGCAGCCCGGTGTCGGCATCCGCGTCCGTGCCGTCCGTCCCCGCCGCGTCCGGGTCACCGGTGTCCCCGCCGCCCGTGTCCGGAGTACCGGAGGAGGCCGTGGCGGAGCCGTCGGGGGCCTCGGCGTCGGCGTCGGTACGCGATCCCTGGTCCGCCGGATAGGCGTAGACGTCGTCGGGGTTGACCGGCGGCAGTACCTCGGGGCGCCGGTCGTCCTCACCGTCCGTCCCGGTGCCCCGGTCGATCCACGTGTCCTCGGCGACATCGACGATCACCAGGCTCTCCAGCGGCCGGGTGGTGCCCTTGACCACCACCACCCGGTCCGTCCGGTAGCCGTTCCAGGCCGCGCCCTTCTGGATGACCCCGCCCTTGACCGCGACCGGGTCCGACAGCGGGGTGCCCGAAGCGCAGCGCACTCTCGGCCGGCCCCGGTCGTCCACCAGGACCGCCGTGCCCGCCTGGAGCACCGTCTGCCGGGCGGGGGCCCAGCCGCCCGCCCGGTAGCCGTGACCGGTGACCCGGGTGTCGGCCCGCAGGACGACGGGGGTGAGACCGCGCAGGAAAGACGGCAGCGCCTTGCGGGAGATGTCCGCGTCCCCGGCGAAGGCGCTCGCCTTGGCACCGTCCGCCCGCAGCAGGGTGATCTGCTTCTCCACATCGCAGCTGCCCACGGAGCGGGTGCCGCCGTAGAGGCCCGGCGTCGCGCCCGACATGGTCCGCAGCGTATGACCGCGCTCCGGCGTTCCGCCGCCCCCGCTGCCGGGGACGACCGGTTCCGGCACCGGGGTGGCCAGGGCCCGGGCGGAGGTGGCGGTGTACGGGTCGGGGCCCTGCTCCGTCGCGGGCTGGAGGTAGACCTCCTCGTCCCGCTCCGGTACCGGCGCGGAGCCGCCGCAGCCGGAGGCGAGGGCACTCAGGCAGACCGCGGCGGGCAGGGCGGCAACGGCGGGCCAGCGGCGGCGGCCGCCCCGGCGCCGGCGATCGGAACGCTTGGACATCTTCCGCTTCCGCCTCTCCGCCCCGCCCGTTCCCCGGGGGCCGGTCTGTGGGCAGACGCCGGGGACGGAGGTCCTCGGGCCTGTGCACCCTTTCTTCCGGATCACCGGCCGCCCCGCGACTTGAACGCGTTCAACAGGGCACCTAGGCTCGGCCGGGAGGGGGACGGGACCGATCCGGCCCCGGGAGCGGGGCGGTTGGTGCCGATGCTGGTCAGACGGTGGTCCGGGGGCGGCGTACGGCCCCCGGCGGACGGCGGGCCGGACCCGTCCGCCCGCCTGGTGCCCGTTCGGAGCAGCGTGACGTACCGCGAGACCGGGGCGACCCGGCACGGCCCGCTGCCGGACGGCTACCACCACCTCCGGTACGCCACCGGGATCGGCCGGGGCCGCACGGTGTACGAGGCGGCGGGCGCGGCCGTACTGGACTGGCGGATGCACCGGGCGTCCGGCGCCCGGCTGCGCACCACGGCGCCCCGCGCCGAACCCGGCGCGCAGGTCGAGGTCTCCCTGGGCGCGGGACCGCTGCGGGTCTCGGGGCGGTGCGCGGTGGTCTGGGCGGAGACCGGCCCGGAACGGACCGGTTTCGGCTACGGAACGCTGCCGGGGCATCCGGAGCGCGGCGAGGAGTGCTTTCTCGTCGAACTGCGGGGCGACGGGTCGGTGTGGTTCACCGTCCGGGCCTTCAGCCGCCCGGCCCGCTGGTACACCCGCCTCGCCGGCCCCCTGGTGCCACCGGTCCAGCGGGCGTACGTCCGCGGGCTGGGCCGGGCGCTGCGGCGGCTCGCCGGGGAGTCCTGAGGGTGCCGGTCCGCGGGGCCGGGTCCGATACTGGACGTGATGGAGTGGTTCGGTGACAACGGCTACTGGCTGAGCCGGCTCGTCTTCCAGCGGGCCCTGGCCGCCGTCTATCTGGTC
The DNA here is from genome assembly GCF_053981115.1 of Streptomyces sp. NPDC003691. Classification (NCBI taxonomy): domain Bacteria; kingdom Bacillati; phylum Actinomycetota; class Actinomycetes; order Kitasatosporales; family Streptomycetaceae; genus Streptomyces; species Streptomyces sp. NPDC003691. Next base: position 7,545 of record NZ_JBSFNQ010000049.1, read on the forward strand.
GCCTTTCTGACCGCCGCGCTCCAGTTCCGGGCACTGATCGGCGAGAAGGGCATGCTGCCGGTGCCCGCGTATCTGCGGCGGGTGCCGTTCCGCCGGGCGCCCGGCCTCTTCCATCTCCACTACTCCGACCGGCTGTTCGCCTGCTGCGCCTGGACGGGGGCGGCACTCTCGGCGGCGCTGGTCGCGGGCGCGGCGGACACCGTCCCGCTGCCGGCGGCGATGGCCTGCTGGGCGCTGCTGTGGGTGCTCTACCTCTCCGTCGTCAACGTAGGGCAGGTCTGGTACGCCTTCGGCTGGGAGTCACTGCTGCTGGAGACGGGTTTCCTCGCCGTCTTCCTCGGCAACGAGCGGACCGCGCCCCCGGTGCTGGTGCTGTTCCTGCTGCGCTGGGTGCTGTTCCGGGTCGAGTTCGGCGCCGGGCTGATCAAACTCCGCGGCGACCGCTGCTGGCGGGATCTGACCTGCCTGTACTACCACCACGAGACCCAGCCGATGCCGGGTCCGCTGAGCCGGTTCTTCCATCTGCTGCCACGCCCGCTGCACCGGGTGGAGACCGCGGCGAACCATGTCGTGCAGCTCGTGGTGCCGTTCGGTCTGTTCGCTCCGCAGCCGGTGGCGACCGTGGCGGCGGGGCTGATCGTCGCCACCCAGCTGTGGCTGGTGCTCTCCGGGAACTTCGCCTGGCTCAACTGGCTGACCATCGCCCTGGCGCTGTCCGCCGTCGACTTCCCGCTCTTCACCCCGGCGGCGGGCGGTCCGGCGGAGACGCCGCTGTGGTTCGCGGCCCTGGTGATCGCGGTCACCGCCCTGGTCCTGGTCCGCAGTTACCATCCGGTCCGCAATCTGCTCTCCCGCCGCCAGCGCATGAACACCAGCTGGGACCCGCTGCACCTGGTGAACTCCTACGGCGCGTTCGGGACGGTGGGCCGGGTACGCCGGGAGGTGGTCGTCGAGGGGACCGACGCGCCCTTCCCCGGGCCGGACGCGGTATGGCGGGAGTACGAGTTCCGGGGCAAGCCCACCGATCCGTACCGGATGCCGCGCCAGTTCGCCCCGTACCATCTGCGGCTCGACTGGCTGATGTGGTTCGCCGCGCTCTCCCCCGCCTATGCCCGGCCCTGGTTCGGCCCGCTGGTGGAGCGGCTGCTGACGGCCGACCGGGACACGCTGAAGCTGCTGCGGACCGATCCCTTCCACGGCGTCCCGCCGACGTACGTCCGGGCCCGGATCATGCGCTACCGGTTCACCGGCCGGAGCGAGCGGCGGGAGACCGGGGCGTGGTGGCACCGGGACCAGGCACGGGAGTTCTGGCCGCCGACCCGGCTGGACGGCTGAGGGTACGGCCGTGCCCCCGCCGCGGGGCGGGGGGCACGGGCGCGGTCCACGGTCGCTCCGGCCGGTGGATACCGGCCGGTCGTTGCCGGGGCGGTCGTTGCCGGGGCGGTCGTTGCCCGGCCGGCCGATACCGGGTCAGTCGATACCGGGCAGGATGTGCGGCTCGGCGAGGTCGTCCTCGTAACCGGCCAGCCGGATCGGGGCCGACCGGGCCCACACGTCCAGACTGCCGAGTTCGTCCTTGCGGGCGCCTCGCTCCCGGATCCGTTCCGGGGGGCGGGTCTCGTGCTGCTTCACTTCAGGTGTCACCGCGAACTCCTCTGTGTCGCGTAACGGGGACAGGGCGATTCGGTCGCGGTGGCGCCGGCTTTCGGGCGGGACCGCAGCCTGGTTGCAGACGTGTCCCAGGACGGCCAAGAGACTGTTCGTGGATCCTCTTGGTGGCGTCCGTGCCCCTCAGAGTAACCACATGAGCGCACTTGTGCTCGATGGGGCTGGAAAATGTGTTGTATTCCGGCCGTCACGGACCGGAACGGCCGGAGGCCCGCGGCGACGGACGGCGACCGGAAGGGACGGGGAACGTCCGGCTTCAGCGGCGGAAGGGGCGCCGAGCGTCTCCCGGGACGGGAGTGGCGAAGGGGGCGCGGGCCGTGTTCCGTGACCGCTGTCGGCCGGGCCGCGGCGACCCGCCCGGGAATCGGCGCATTCCGGGCGCCGCTTCGGGGCGGGCCAGGGGCGGCGGGCCGGCGGTGGCGGGGCGTCCGGGGCGCGGTCACGGCGGGGGCGAGGGGGCTGGGACGGTTCCGGGGACGCACGACGGGGCCCGGAGCGCGCCCGCAAACAGACGCAGGCCCGGAGCACGCCCGGAAACGCAGGACGGGCCCGGGGCAGTGCCCCGGGCCCGTCCTGGAGTGCGTCCTACCACTTGCCGGGCGCGTAGTCCTTGAGGAAGCAGCCGTACAGATCCTCACCAGCCTCGCCGCGCACGATCGGGTCGTAGACCCGGGCGGCGCCGTCGACCAAGTCCAGGGGGGCGTGGAAGCCCTCTTCGGCGAGCCGCATCTTGTCGGGGTGCGGGCGCTCGTCGGTGATCCAGCCGGTGTCGACGGCCGTCATCAGGATCCGGTCGCTCTGGAACATCTCCTCCGCGCTGGTGCGGGTGAGCATGTTGAGCGCGGCCTTCGCCATGTTGGTGTGCGGATGCCCGGCGCCCTTGTAGCCCCGGTTGAACACGCCTTCCATCGCGGAGACGTTGACGACGTACGTCCGCCGGGCCGACGACGCGGCCATCGCCGCGCGCAACTTGCTGATCAGGATGAACGGGGCGGTGGAGTTGCAGAGCTGCACCTCCAGCAGTTCCACCGGACCGACCTCGGAGACGCTCTGGATCCAGCTGTTGGTGGGGTCGAGGTCGGGGACGAGACCGCCCGCGTCGATCGCGGTACCGGCTTCGATCCGGGCCGGGGTCGCGGATCCGGACACCAGGGCGAGCCCGGTGACATCGTCGGCGGAGAGGCCCTCGCCCGCGGCCCGGGGCAGGGCGGCGACCGTGTCCACGGCCCCGCTGCCGAAGGCGCCGATGATCTCGGCGGCGGGCAGGGCGCCCGCGGGGAGCGGGGCGGACTCCGCGGCCACCAGTTCCCGGTAGGCGGCGGGCGAGCGGCGGACGGTCTGCGCCGCGTTGTTGATCAGCACGTCCAGCGGGCCCTCGGCGGCCACCGATTCGGCGAGCGCCACGACCTGCGCCGGGTCCCGGAGGTCAATGCCGACGATCTTCAGCCGGTGGATCCATTCGTCGCTGTCGGGCATGGCCTTGAAGCGGCGGACGGCGTCGTTGGGGAACCGGGTGGTGATGGTGGTGTGGGCGCCGTCGCGGAGCAGCCGCAGCGCGATGTACATGCCGATCTTGGCGCGGCCGCCGGTGAGCAGGGCGCGCCTGCCGGTCAGATCGGTGCGGGCGTCGCGGCGGGCCCGGTTCTCGATGGCGCAGTCCGGGCAGAGCTGGTGGTAGAACGCGTCGACCTCGACGTAACGCGCCTTGCAGACGTAGCAGGACCGGGGCCGCTTGAGTATCCCGGCGAGCTCACCGCGGGTGGAGGAGGACGGCAGCAGGCCCTCGGTCTCGTCGTCGATGCGGTCGGCGGACCCGGTGGCGGTGGCCTCGGTGACGGCCTTGTCGTGGGCGGTCTTGGCGGCCCGGCGCTCCTGGCGCCTGCGCTGCTTGACCGTGCGGTAGATGCCCGCGGTCGCCCGGCGGACGGTGATGGCGTCGGGGTGGTCGACGTCCAGCTCGTCCAGCTCGTCGAGCACGCTCAGGCAGATGGCCAGCCGCTCCGGGTCGATCCCGGGTCCGTCGACCGCGGGGCCGTCCTCGACCACGGGGCTGTCCTCTGTCACCGTCATGAGCTGTGCCATTCCTCGATCGCCGGGCGCTCGGGCGGTGGCTCGCTGATCACGCCCGGGGGTTCCAAAAGCGCAACTGTACTGAGCGGAGGAGAAGCCGCCAAATGAGCGCCGTCCGGCCCCGGGTCCCCCGGGGCCGGGAGGCTCCCCTGCTCCGGGACCAGCTCCGCCGCCGTCCCCCGCCGCCGGGGCGGGCCGGGGAGGCTCCGCCGCCGCGTACCGGGGCGGGACTCAGCGGCACCCCCTGGTCGACCGGGGCCGCCGGGGCGCCCGGTGCGTACCGGGGCCGCCGCGTACCGGGGCCCGGCGCGGGCAGTCCCGCGGCGCCGGGGGGCGGCTCCCCCGGCGTGTACCGGGACCGAGGTTCCCGGAGCGGGCGCGGCAGGACGGGCCGGGGCAGGCCCCGGGATCACCCCGTTCGCCGACCGGGGCAGCCGGTGCGCGCGCACGGGGACTCGGCGCGGGCGGTCCGGCGGCGCCGGGGCGGCCCGGAACGGGGGCGCGGCCGGTCAGGGGCGCCGCGCGGGGCGTCCGGCCGCCGGGGGCGTATCGAAAACGCAGTCCCCGCAGAGCCCGCCGCCCGCCCGCCAGTAGAGGCAGCAGCTCCGGCGGCGCATCCGGGGGCCCTCCACGGTGCCCGCGAGGGCCGGGTGGGCGAAAAGCCCCCCGGCGAGGGCACGGGCCCGTCCGGCGGCCTCGGGGCGGCCCGCCCGTGCGGCCCAGGTGTCGATCTCCCGGACGGCACCGGCCAGGGCGGATCCCGCGTTGCCCCGCAGCAGCCCCGGGGAGATCGGGGTGTCGCGCCGCAGCGCGGCGGCGAGCGGCCCGAGATGGCCGTCCTGCACGGTCGCGAGGATCGTTTCGACGGAGGCCGGCAGGGTGTCCCGGCCGGTCAGCAGCAGATCGTCCGGGGAGGAGTGGTCGGGGCTCCAGCGCAGGTCCGCGGGGCGCAGGGCGGGCAGGGTGCCGTGCAGGGCGGCGCTGCCGAGGGCGATCGACCACAGCCGGGCGGCGAGGCCGAGATGGGCGATGGACGCGGCGACCCGGCGCTCCTCGATTCCGAGCCGGGCGGCGACCCGGTCGACGCGCCGGGCGAGCGGTCCGCCGTCGCCCCCGTACACGGCGGCCAGGGTGGTCACCACGGCGCCGTGGGCCGGGCCGCCGTCCGTTGGGGTGCCGGGCGCCGGGTCCCCGTTTCCCGCGGTGCCACGAGCCCGGCCGCCGTCCGTCGCCGCGCCGGGCGCCGCAACGGCACTCCCCGGGTCACCGTGCCCCGTACCGCGTCGCGCCGTACCGGCTGCCGCCGGGCCGTCGCCGGAGCCGTCCGCCGCTCCCGTACGCAGCGCGAAGAACCCCCCGATGGCTGCCACCTCGGCCATCGGCCCCGCTCCCCCGCTCATCCCGCTCCGCCCTCCGTGTCCGGTCGTGCGCCCACCGTACGTGCCCCGCTGCCGGGCCTGACCCGGCGACGGGCGTCCGGGCCGCCGTCGGCCCGCACCGTGCTCCCTTCGTTCTCCACCCAACTACCGCCGCGCTGACCTGCATAAACGACATTCGTCAGACTTTGGGCCTACGCTCGTACTCCGTCGGTAGTACGAGGAAATGCCTGCTCCAGGACGACGACGGGGCGTCGGATCAGAGGGATCGTGATCTCTATGAGTCCCCTTCTGCTCGCCGTGCTGCTGTCCCTGGTCTCCGCGGTCGCCTACGCGGCCGGGGCGATCGTTCAGGAGCGCGTCGCGGCGACCACGCCCTCCCGTACGTATGCGCCGCTCCGGCAAGCCGTCTGGTGGTGTGCGGTCGCGCTCAACGGGATCGGCGCCCTGCTGCACGTCATAGCCCTGGCGTACGGGCCGCTGAGCGTGGTGCAGCCGCTCGGCGCGCTGACGATCGTGTTCGCCCTGCCGATGGCGGCCGTCTTCGTCCGCCGCCGGGCCGGGGCCGCAGCCTGGCGCGGTGCGCTGGTGGCGACGGTGGGACTGGCGGGGCTGCTGGCACTCAGCGGGGACGCCGGGAACACCGCGTCCTCGTCCCTCGGCACCGGGCAGCGCGGGGTGCTGGCCGCGGTGACGTTCGGGACGGTCGCCATGGTGTTCCTGGTGGCGCAGACGATCAACCGTCCGGTGCTGCGGAGTGTGCTGCTGGCCACCGCGGCGGGTGTGGCGTTCGGTATCGCGTCGGTGTTCACGAAGACCGTCGCGATGGACTGGGAGTGGTCGGCGCCGCTCGCCCAGTGGTCCAGCCTGATCGCGGTGGCGGTGCTCGCCACCGGCGGGCTGCTGCTGTCGCAGGCGTCCTACCGGGGCGCGGGGCTCGCCGCGCCGCTGGCCACGGTGACCGTGGTCAATCCGGTGGTGGCGACGGCGGTGGGGCTGACGATGTTCGGCGAGAGCTTCCGCGGCGGTGTCTTCGGTACGGTCCTGGCGCTCGGCTTCGGCGCACTCGCCGCCACCGGTCTCGCCCTGCTGACCTCGGAGCGGCTCGCCGCGTCCCGGCGCTCCGCCGGGGCCGGGGCGGCCCCGTCCGCGGCGGGCGGCGCCGTCGCGCCGGAGGACCGCGGGACGAGCGGTGGAGCGGACGGCCCGGTCCACGGGGACCCGTCGGCGGAAGGACTGCCCGGCGGGGGCGCACCCGGGGCGTACGGTCCGGGCCCGGCGGGCGGCCGGACCACGGAGACCGGGCGGCACAGGTTTCGCACCGCCTGCCACCGGACCCGCCGCCCGGCGCGCGGCGCCGCCGGTACCGATCACCGGCGGGCGCGCCGCGCGGTCACGGCGGGGCCGGCCGCCGGGGCGGAGCAGCGGGCCGCCGCCCCGGCACTCCGCTCAGAGCGAGACGCCGCCGGACCTGAGGTAGGCCACGGGGTCGATATCGGTGCCGTACCCCGGCCCGGTGCGGACCTCGAAGTGCAGGTGCGGCCCTGAGCTGTTGCCGGTGGAGCCGGAGCGGCCGATCCGCTGGCCGCTCGCGACCTGCTGGCCGGAGCGCACGGTGAGCGCCGAGAGATGGGCGTACTGGCTGTAGCGGCCGTCGTTGTGCCGGACGACGACCTGGTAGCCGTAGGCCCCCGCCCAGCCCGCCGAGATGACCAGGCCGTTGGCGACCGACTTCACGGAGGTCCCGGTGGCGACGGGGAAGTCGATACCGGTGTGGTAGCCGCTGGACCAGGCCGAACCGGACTTCCGGTAGGCCGTGCCGACGGAGCCGTCGACGGGGGCGCTCAGCCCGGCCCGGGAGGGCGCCGCCTGCTTCCGGGTCTGCTGCTGGGAGCGCTGCTGCGCCTGGTCCGGCTTGGCGGCCTTGGCGGCGGGCCGCTCGGCGCGGGTGTCCTTCTTCCGCGGCTCGGCGGCGGGCTTCGCCGGGGCCTGCTGACGGCTCTGGGGCGGGGTGGCCTGCTTGGCGGGGGCCTTGCGCGGGGCCTCGGTCCGCTCCTTCGCGGGCGCCTGCTTGGCGGGGGCGGCCATCCGGATCACCAGCCGCTGGCCGGGCATGATCAGGTCCGGGTCGGAACCGACGGTGGCACGGTTCTGCTCGTACAGCTGCGGCCAGCCGCCCCGGACGTTCTTGGCGTCGGCGATTCTGGACAGCGAGTCGCCGCGGGCGACCGTATAGCCGTCGCGCTGGGTGGGGACGGTCGTCGGGGTGGCCTTCGGCTGCTGCTTGGGAGCGGTCCGCTGCGGGGCCGCGGCCTGCCGCGCGGACTCGGCGGCGGTCCGTCCGCCCTGGGCGGTGGTGCCCTTGCGGTCCCCGCCGCGCTCGGGCGACACCTCGGGCGAGTCGCCGCCGCGGGTCAGCCCGGCCTTCTGGGAGCAGGTCGGCCAGGCGCCGGGACCCTGGGCGTCCAGCACCCGCTCGGCGACGGCGATCTGCTGGTCCTTGCTGGCGAGGTCGGCACGGGGCGCGTACTCGCGGCCGCCGAACGCCTCCCAGGTGGACTGGCTGAACTGGAGTCCGCCGTAGTAGCCGTTGCCGGTGTTGATCCGCCAGTTGTTGGTCGACTCGCAGGCGGCGACCTTCTCCCAGACATCGACGGACGCGGCCTGTCCGGTCCCGGCGGCGATCAGCGGCAGGGCCATTCCGGCACCGCTCGCGGTCACCGTCAACGACGCGCGGTTGATTCGGCTCGGCTGTTGGCGGCGGTGGCGACCGGTTGCGGCCATGGAGTGTCTCCCCCTGGTTGCAGGCAGAACTGAACGACGATCACGAACGGTAGATCACGGAACGGTCACGTACCAAGCGGCAACCTAGGCGCTGGGCTCCGGCCGTGACAAGGGCTCAGGTACCGCGCACGACGGCAGAGGGGGCGGACGCGGCCTCCGGAAGGGGACGGACCGCACCGCGCCATCGGGGCGAATCTCCGGGCCCGGCGGGAAATTTTCGGCCTCAACCCGGAATTGATGACAAGTGAGCGGCCGGGCCCGCGACAGCACGGCCGGCCGACCGGAACCGACCGGAAATCACCGATGAGAGCGTCATGGGTGATCTTCGGCACACACCACTGGAGCCAGGAGTTCTCTTATGAGCGGTACCGCCCGGATCGGCGTCACGGGGCTCGCGGTGATGGGCCGTAACCTCGCCCGCAACTTCGCCCGCAACGGCTTCACGGTCGCCGTGCACAATCGCACCGCGGCGAAGACCCGCGCGCTGGTCGAGGAGTTCGGCCACGAGGGCACGTTCGTGGCGGCGGAGTCCGCCGAGGAGTTCGTCGCGGCCCTCGAGCGGCCCCGACGCCTGGTGATCATGGTGAAGGCGGGGGAACCGACGGACGCGGTGATCAGCGAGTTCGCGCCGCTGCTGGAGGAGGGCGACGTCATCATCGACGGCGGCAACGCGCACTTCGCCGACACCCGCCGCCGGGAGCGGGAGCTGCGGGAGCGCGGTATCCACTTCGTGGGCACGGGCATCTCCGGCGGCGAGGAGGGCGCCCTGCACGGGCCCAGCATCATGCCGGGCGGCTCGGCCGAGTCGTACGCCTCCCTCGGCCCCCTGCTGGAACGCATCGCGGCGAAGGCGCCCGACGGCACGCCGACCGTCGCCCATATCGGCCCCGACGGCGCGGGACACTTCGTCAAGATGGTCCACAACGGCATCGAGTACGCGGACATGCAGCTCATCGCCGAGGCGTACGACCTGCTCCGGTCGGTCGCCGGCTACTCCCCCGCCCGGATCGCCGAAACCTTCCGGGAGTGGAACCGCGGCCGGCTGGGCTCGTATCTCATCGAGATCACCGCCGAGGTGCTCGCCCACACGGACGCGGCAACCGGCCGGCCGTTCGTGGACATCGTCGCCGACCGGGCCGAGCAGAAGGGCACCGGCCGCTGGACCGTCCAGACGGCGCTGGACCTCGGGGTACCGGTCTCCGGTATCGCCGAGGCGGTCTTCGCCCGCTCCGTCTCGGGCCATGCGGCGCTGCGCGAGGCGTCCCGGGACCTGCCCGGACCCGTTCCCGGCCCGCTCCCGGCGGCGGAGGCGGCCCGGTTCGCCGCCCGGGTGGAGCAGGCCCTGTACGCGTCGAAGATCGTCTCGTACACCCAGGGCTTCCACCAGATCACGGCGGGCAGCGAGGAGTACGGCTGGGACGTCGACCTCGGCTCGGTCGCCGCGATCTGGCGGGCCGGGTGCATCATCCGGGCGGACTTCCTGGACCGGATCCGGGAGGCGTACGACGCCCGGCCCGACCTGCCGAGCCTGCTGTCGGACAAGCGGTTCGCCGAGGAGACCGGCGCGGCGCAGGACGACTGGCGGGAGGTCGTCGCGACGGCCGTCCGGGAGGGCGTGCCGACGCCGGGCTTCGCGGCGTCCCTGGCGTACTACGACGCCCTGCGCGCCGAGCGCCTCCCGGCGGCGCTCACCCAGGGCCAGCGGGACTTCTTCGGCGCGCACACCTACCACCGCACGGACCGCCCCGGCGCGTTCCACACGCTGTGGGGCGGCGACCGTTCGGAGGTGTCGGCGGGCTGACCCCGCGACGGCTCAGGCCGGCCCGGGCCGGGGCACCGGCTCGGGCTCCGGTCCCGGTCCGGGACCGGGCCCCGGCGGTGTCACGGGGTCCGGCGGTACGGGCGGCGGCTGCGGAGTGGGCACCGGCCCGGGCAACGGCCCCGGATCGGGCCCCGGCCCGGGTCCGGGCTGCGGAAGGGGCGACGGGGGTACGGGGGGCTGGGTCATTCCTGCCTCCGAAGTCCGGGGACGCTGCGCTTCCACTCTCCCGCCGCGGGCGCGGGGGCGCCTGCCGGGCGGGGCTACGGTGCCTTGCCTGCCGGGCGCTGCGGGCGCGGGGCCTTTGCCTGCCAGGGGGCGGGGACTCCGCGACCTTCGCTTCCCGGGCGGGGCGGCCCCTGACCGTCGCGCGAGCGGGGTCCCACCCCCGTACCCCTCCAGATCCCTACCCGGCCCCCGGCCTCTCAGTCACCACCCCTCACCGGATGGTCACCGCCCGGCGCAGGCCGCCACCGCGGCTCGAAGCCCCGGCCCGGGGCTGGAGAGCACCGGCACGCCGGTCGTGACCCGTAGCGCCGCGGGGGCCATCGACGCCTGGGCGAGGACGATCACCCCGGCAGCCTCCCGCCCCCGGAAATCCGCGACGGAGTCCGCCGCGCGGGCGACTGCGTCGAGATACCCCTCGATATCCCCGGCGAGGAACAGCTCCCAGGCTCCCGGCACCACCACGCTCCGGATACTCGACGCCCGCCCGGCGGCCTCTTCCCTGATCAGCGCCTCCGTGGGCGCCAGGGTGCTCGCCAGCGCCGCGAGGACGACCACCCGCTCCCGGGCGGCCGCCTCGGCTGCCATCGGCCGGTCCACCCGCAGGACGGGCACCCCGTAACGGGCGCCGCTCGCCTCGGCGGCGGCCCCGATGGTGGAACAGGTACAGAGCACGGCCCGCGCCCCCGCCGCGACGGCCCGCCCCACGGCCGCGGCGACATCACCGGCGACCGCCGCGACCCCGTCGGCCACGGCGCGCTCCAGCAGCCCCTCGTCCACGAAGTGGCGCAGCTCGACACCGGGATGGTCACGGTCGCGGAGCGCGTCGAAGACCGGCGGGTGAACGGGCGAGGTGTGCAACAGGGCGAGCATCCCGGCAGCCTAAGCGGCCGGGACCCCGCCCCGGGGCTCGGTCAGGCGACGACGGCCCCCGGACTCCGCTCGGTCCGGCTCCCGGGCACCGGCGCCCCGGCATCGGCGCCCAGCTCCACGATGCGATTGTCCGCACCGACATGCACCACCCGGGGCACAAGCGCCCGCGCCTCCGCGTCGTCGACCTGCGCGTAACTGATGAGGATGACCGTGTCCCCGGGGTGCACCAGATGGGCGGCGGCCCCGTTGATCCCGATCACACCGGAGCCGCGCTCGCCTTCGATGACGTACGTCTCCAGCCGCGCCCCGTTGGTGACGTCGACGATGTGCACCAACTCCCCGGCCAGCAGATCGGCCGCCGCCATGAGGTCGGCGTCGATGGTGACGGACCCGACGTAATGCAGGTCGGCATGGGTCACCGTGGCACGGTGGATCTTGGACTTGAACATGGTGCGCAGCATGGAGAAACTCCCGAATCTAGGCTCCCTGCCTGCGTTTTTGCAGGTCAAGTGCTCTTTGCACACTTTACCGCGCGACGACCACAGGGACACCTGTCCCCGGCCTTCCGTGATTCGCCCTGAGCCCGGCCGGCAAGGGGAGACCGTCCGGCAGCCATTCACTGAGCGGTTCGCGCAACCGCTGGTCGAACATGGAACCGATCCGGAGCCGCCCCTTCTTGAGGCCGGATCTGACACCATGACCGTGATGGAGAAACCTGATGGTCAAGAGACGGCAAAGCCCATCCGAAACCGCAGGTGAAAAAGAGTGCTTCCCGCGCGAGCGGGGGTGGACCGGAGATGACGGCCGAGGTGATCCGGGCGTACGTGTGCTTCCCGCGCGAGCGGGGGTGGACCGATGGTCGTCCGCTTGCCGTGTGGGTTGGCGAAGTGCTTCCCGCGCGAGCGGGGGTGGACCGTCCTTGACCGCTCGTACCAGGTCTCGCCGCTTGTGCTTCCCGCGCGAGCGGGGGTGGACCGCCTGCGCCGCACTCGCCGCCGACGGGGCGTCAGTGCTTCCCGCGCGAGCGGGGGTGGACCGGTGATCCGAAGGTGTCCGCCCTGCACTGGAATGTGCTTCCCGCGCGAGCGGGGGTGGACCGCCGGGTCCCCGGTGAACGTGCCGGAGATGCGCGTGCTTCCCGCGCGAGCGGGGGTGGACCGCAGCGGGACGCCGAGGAGGCCAGCCGGACCGCGTGCTTCCCGCGCGAGCGGGGGTGGACCGACGCGGTCGGCCAGACCGACGGCGGTGCCGGAGTGCTTCCCGCGCGAGCGGGGGTGGACCGTCCGTGAACGTGGACAGCGGGGATGTCGGTGGGTGCTTCCCGCGCGAGCGGGGGTGGACCGCGGATGCCCTGCTGTCCCGCAGCGTCGTCATCGTGCTTCCCGCGCGAGCGGGGGTGGACCGCGAGGCCGGGCAGCCCCGGAACCGCCGTCATAGTGCTTCCCGCGCGAGCGGGGGTGGACCGCTGGTGCGGTACGGCCTGGTGCAGGAGCACGGGTGCTTCCCGCGCGAGCGGGGGTGGACCGGTGGCCAAGGGCGTCTGTGGGACGCCGTCGAGGTGCTTCCCGCGCGAGCGGGGGTGGACCGGTCCGCGGCCATGAGTACGAACTGGAGCGAGAGTGCTTCCCGCGCGAGCGGGGGTGGACCGGCAGGCCGCACGGCCGCCGCCGCCGAATACGGGTGCTTCCCGCGCGAGCGGGGGTGGACCGTACAGCTTCACGCCCGACCACCACCAGGAGGCGTGCTTCCCGCGCGAGCGGGGGTGGACCGTGTCCGTTCTGGTAGGCGGCGGCCGTGTCGGCGTGCTTCCCGCGCGAGCGGGGGTGGACCGGTGTTCAGAGCGTCCTCACCGGACAGCCCCAGGTGCTTCCCGCGCGAGCGGGGGTGACCTGCCTGGCCCGGGGCTGCAACACCGAGTCCCCCGCGTCCCGCGCGGACCACGCTCTCGTCAGCCGAGCCTGTTCCGCGCGGACCGCGGGCCCGAGGCCGAGCGGCGGCCTCGGGCGCGGCGGGCGGGGGGAGTAGCGGGAGACGCCTCCCGCTGAGCGGCCGCGCGGAGGGCCATGGTCTCGAAAACGGACAGCGGCATGCCCGACGCCGCGACGATCCGTTCGGCGCGGCGGCGGCACTCCCGCGTCGCGCAGTGGACCGGGCCGGCGGTGACGTCCGGGTGTGAGGGGTAGGTCATGGACTCCGGCGGGAGGTAGTGGGATTCGCATGCGAGGCACTGGTACCACGTGCGCACAGGAGTGCTCCTTACTGTGGGGGCTGGTAGCCGGTGCCGGACCCCGAGCAGCGATTGCATGCTCCGGTCCATCGGTGCACCACTGCTCTCTGCTGACCGTTCTCGTCCAGTTCTATGGTGTGCCGTTCGTGCTCGGTCAGCCCGCTCCCACGACAGCCTGTGCACGGCTGGTCACTCATGGAGCCAGGATGGCCCATCCGACGGCGCGATCGAAAGACCTCGGCTTTCGGCGCGGGGCACACCAGCCGTTGGCGTTCCGGCATCGCTACTGGTCTTCTGGATTCTGGTCGCTCTCCGGCGCCCTGAAGTCCATCAGCGTCAGCCCGTCGAAGTCCACGGGCAGCCGTCTCCGGTCCCCGGCGGTGCGGAGTTCGAAACCCTGTTCGTTGGGCGCGGGGTGGATCAGGGTGGCCGCTCCCGTACCGATGGAAGCGCGGATGACGGCCCAGAGTTCATCGCGTACGCGAGCGGAGAGAGTGCCCACGTACAACCCCGGCGTGGGTTCGATCATCCAGCGGGTGAGGGCGCCGCGGACATGGTCGGGTACGGCGGTGGCCGACAGGACGGTCATGGACGGCACGGTGTGCTCCTGATTCTTCCGCTGTGCTGCATCGCCGAAAGGGGGCGGCTTACTCGTCGTGGCCCGCGTAGTTGGTACCGCCGGGCACCGAGCCCGCCTCGGGGTCCCAGAGGTTGACCAACACCACCTCCTGCCCTTCCTCCAGTGCTTCCGTTTCCTCCGGTGCGAGGAGTTTCTGTACGTCGTTCACGATGCGCGGCAGCAGCCTGAAGAGGTGGAGGTCGCGGCGGAACTCCCGTCTGGCATCGCGTTCGGGGTTGGCGGAATCGTGCAGGGAGAAGGCGAGAGGGACGGTCAGATCGGCCTTGTAGAGGTCCGCGATGTCGTAGACGAAAGCGTGTTGCTTGCCCTGGTGGACGAAGCCCAGGGCGGGTGAGCACCCGAGGGCCGTCAGCGCGGAGTGGACGATTCCGTAGAGGCAGGTGTTGGCGGAGGAGAGGGCCAGGTTGGCGGGGTCCTGGCTGTCCCAGGCTGCCGGGTCGTACGAGCGGCGGAAGCGTCCGATCCCGTGTTGCCGGGCGAGGAGTTTGTAGAGGGCTTTCATCCGCTGGCCCTCCAGGCCGCGGAGTTGGTTCAGTCCGGTCCCCGGGGGCACCTTGGCCGAGAAGCGCATGAGGTACATCTGCCGGGCGACTTCGAGGCGGCGGTCGGGGTCGGCCCATTGGTGGACCTGGCGCTCCAGCCAGCGGGTGGTCAGGGAGTCCGGGGTGGTGGCGGAGTAGCAGCGCACCCCGCCGGAGCCCGTGCAGACGACCGTGGTGCCGTGGCGGGCGAAGGTGGCGAGGGCGGGCTGGGTGATGGATGTGCCCGGTCCGAGGAGGAGGCAGGACACCAGGGAGGTCGGGAGGTAGACCCGGGAGATCTCGCCGTCGGCGGAGGTCGTCTCGGCGCAGACGCCGGTGTCGTCCTGGACGATGCGCACGACATCGGCGTAGAGGAAGGAGAGGGAGTCGCCGATGCGGGGAAGCATGGCGAGTGTCGGTGCCGCGATCCTGCGCCTGGCGTTGGACGGGGGCATTCCGGGGCCGGTCGGGCCCGAGCCGTTGCCGGATGGCATGCCGGTCACCCGGCGGGGGCGAGGCTCAGCAGCCCGCACCCGTACGACTTGCTGCGGCCGATGCCCTGGAGCAGCGCGATACGGAGCGCTTCGGGATCGCGTACGGTCGCCGTTCCCTCGAAGAGCACCACGGCCCGGTTGATCCGAGCCTCGTCGTTCCGGGTGCTGACGGCCGCGGCGGACTCGGAGCGGGTGGTGTGGAGGTCGAGTCCGGCCGTTCGGGAGCGCTCGGCCCACCACTGGTCGGCGTCGGCACCGCGCAGCGGGACGGCCTGCCGCCACTTGCCCGCGGTGCTGTTGGGGCCGCAGCGGCGTACGGCGTTGCCGAGGATGCGGTACCGCACCGGCAGCCCGGGGCGGAGCGCCCCGAGCATGGGCCGCATGTCCCGGGTCCGGGCCTGGGTGAGATAGCCGCCGGGCAGACGTCCGGTGTCCGGCGGTACCTGGGTCTGAACGAGGACGACGGGCGCTCCGGGCATGTCACCCGGGCGCTGCGGGGTATCGGCCTCGACGCGGAAGAGGACGCCGGCCCGGGCCCGGGGACTGTCACCGAGCCCGTCGGGTACGAGGGTCATCACACGCCGGTGGAGAGCCGCGGCGTTGCCGAGGTCGTAGTGGGTCTGCCGGTGAGCCGGGTTGAGGACGAGCCTGGTGAGCCATGCGGCGGTCACGGTGATGGATTCGGTGGTGGTCACCGGGAGGCTCCTTCGGGGCGCTCGGGAAGGTAGCGGGTCAGCGCGTCGAGGTAGTCGGTTCCGTAGCCTCCGCAGAGCGCCGCGGGCAGGCGGCGACTGGTGGCATACGCGGGGCGGGTGTGATGGACCCGGTCCCTGGCGGTGAGGCGCACGGGTTCGTCGTTGAGCATCGTCACCGCGGTCCGGCTGCCTGCCGTGGAGGACGCGTCGGGTGCCTCGGCGAACGGGGTGTCCGCGGTGAAGTGCACGGTGACCCCGGCCGCGGCTTCACCGTGTGGTGGTGCGGTGCGGGCGAGCGGCAGTGCCAGCAGTTCGGCGACCGGGTCCGGGCTTGCTGGGCGGAGTACGAAGAGCGCGCCGGGCGGGCAGGACCGCCGACCCTGGTGGAGCGGCCAGCGCGGTGCCGCCAGAGCGTCGGCGCAGTCGGTCAGCAGGGTCGGCGCGGTGCTGCCGGGCTCGGTCACCGCGACCGTGAACACCGCGTCGCTCAGGTAGTGCCGTTGGGAGATGATCGTGGCTGTTTCGACCTGGCGCCGTGCGCCCTTCGCGGTGGGCACGGTGCGGTGTTGGGGCAGTCCGCCGCCCACGGTGTGGAAGTCGGCCAGCCGGGTTCCGGGCCGGTCGACGCGGATGGTGAACCGCAGCCGGGTGAGCCCGGCGAACAGGGAACCCCCGGCGATGGTCGCCTTGGCACGCGGGATGCCGAGGGCGGCGGAGAGCATGCCGATCAGTCCCGATCGGGTGGGGTGTGCGGCGGTGTCGCGGTCCGCGGCGAATGCGCTGTGCTCGCCCCAGGACTGGAGCGGCCCGCCGAGCTGGAACAGGAAACCCGGCTCCCGGCGGCCGGTCAGTGGCCTGACGGCCGTGTTATCGGGTCCGTTTCCGGGTACGGCGGCGGATTGCGGTCCCGCGGCGGCGGACACGTTCATGCCGCCGTGCCGTTCTGCGGCCATACCGCCGCGACGGCCTCGGTGACCAGCACCGGGTAGGAGTCGACCCTCCGGCCGAGTCCGGACCGCTTCTCGTCGTCGACGGCAGCGTGCGCGCCGTAGAGAACGCCGGTGTCGCCGAGCAGTTTCCCAACCCGCTCCGCATAGTCGGCGAGGGCCGTGCGGGATGCCGTTCCCCAGCCGGATTCCCGGGCCCGTACGGGCTTCTCGAAGGCCGCGGCCAGAGACAGTGGACGGTCCGAGCGGACGGCGAGGTGGACCAGGTCGGGCACGGTGTGGGGTGCGGTGGAGGTCCGCTTCGCGCCCGGCAGCGAGTGGATGAAAGCGGACACGAAGGCCGTGGCCAGGGTACGAGCCGTAGCGGCGTCGTCGATGTTCCCGGTGAGGGCGGCCAGGTCGAGAGTGGCGTAACGGTAGAAGACTCCGCTGCTGAACTCGCCCGTGTTCATATGGGCGCTGCCCGCATCCGTGGCCCATTCACCGGCGTCGTCGACGGCGGTGAAGAAGTCCGCCTGCACGGACGTTTCATGGGTGGTAAACGCATGTGCGACCTGGACGGCTCCGTCCACCCCTGCCCCGGGGATCTCCGCGAGCATCCGCCCGAAGAGCGCGATCGACCCGTTGCGCGAGCGCAGGATCTCGTGCACGGCGTCCTTCGGCAGGACGGCCTTCGCCGCGGCCGCCTTGTTCCCGAGTGCCTTCTCCAGCGCGGGACGGTGCTCCTCGGCCAGCTCTGCCAGCGCCTCGACCGCGCTGTCGGGCAGGAACAGCAGAGAGGTGGTGGTCCGGTCGCCCTTCTCCAGGGCGAGTTTCGTCTCGGCGGACCTGATGACCTGCGCTCCGGCCAGTTCGGCGAGTTCCCGCGGCCAGCCACGCCCATCGGCCAGCGCGCTCGCGACCTGCTGCGGGAGCCTGCGCGTCCGTACGGCGTGCTCTCCCACCGCCTCCTCGACGGCCTGCCGGGTGGGACGTTTCCACGCCTGGCTGGAGACGCGGGTACGGCTGGTGCCGCCGAACGTCATGGTTTTCGGTGAGCCGAGGTCGTCCCGGTTCACATTGCTGTACGGGAGGGTCTGGAGGATATGGACATCGAGGAAGCGGGGTGCGGGAGACGGGGTCATGGAAGGGGCTTTCTCCGTGGCTGGTGCGGTACGGGAGGGTGGGCGAGGGGCCGATGCCGGGCCCGCGAGGGTTACTCGGAGCGCGGGTCCGCTACAAGGCAGTTCAGGGGCGGGTCGAAGACGGCTGCGCCGGATTCCGTTTCCGCGCCTTCACGGCGGCGCGTTCCCGGTTGATCGTGCGGTAGTGGTCGGTGAGCCAGCGCGTCGCGACGGAGTCGCGGTGCCAACGCCAGGCGCTGAGATCCCTGAGCAGGCACGCGTAGTCGACGGGCGTATCTGTCGACACGACCTGGCGGAGGACGCCGGGGAGCATTCGGTGCAGCCCCTCCGGGTCCTGACGGACCATGAGGTGCAGCCGGGCTTCCAGCCCGGCCACTCCGGCGGCTTCGGTACCGGAATCGCGCGTGATGATGTCCGGGTTACGGACGATGGCAGCCCGTGCCAGGCTCTCGCCGAGGTTGGTGCCACCCGGTTTGAACGTCCGTCTCGACGGTCCGCCGCTCTCGTCCCGGCCGTCCGGATCCGCTGGCGATTCGGACGGCCGGTCGGGCAGGAGTGCCGAGATCTCCGCGCGGGGAAGATCCGCGATCAGCGCGGCCACCGCGTAGTGCGCTCGCCGCGCGTCTCCCCCTGCCCCGTCGGGCAGGATTCCGTTCCGCAGCAGGACGGCATGGGTTCGGGCGGGTACACCGTCCACCGGTTTCCCGAGCGCGCGCCGCAGAGCCTGCTGGGAGCCGGGGATTCCGCATTCGGCCGCCACCGCTGCGACGAAGGCGTCGTGTCGCTCCAGCGAGGGCTGCCGCTGCTCTGCCGGGTCGGCCCCTGGCACAGGCGGGGTGGTCATGTACGTACTCATGCTGTTTCCCGTCTCTCGGTCGGCTGAGGTGTCCGAGGCTCCGGAGTCCGGCCGGATGCACAACCGGAGCCGCGCTACGAAGTCGGCGGCGGTTCACCCGGGGCACCGAGCAGGCTGGTGATCAGTCCTCTGGCGTTCTCCCGGGCCCGCGCCCCGCGCGGTGACGCGGCCGCTGAACGTGTCGCCTCGTCGAAAGCGGCGAGCGCGAGCCGTGCGAAGGAGACGCGGGCGTCGGAGAAGTCGCGGGCGTGGAACGAGTCCCAGAACCGGGCCTCCGCGGCCGGCCAGTAGACGGCGGCTCCGGTCCGGGGCCATGGTCCGCCGCCGCGCTTCTTCCGGTCGTCCGGGCCGGCGCCGAAGGGTGTCGTGTACCCCTGCCACGCTCTGCGCAACGCCATGTCCAGCCGTCCGGCCGTGTGTTCCGCGGCGTCCCTGGCATCCCGTACGCCCAGCGCGAGCCGGTTGCCGTCCGGCTCCGCCGACTCCTCCAGCAGGGCGAGAAGGGGTGGGGTCGAGCCGCTGAAGTACGTACGGTCTCGGGTCTGCCCGTCCTGGTCGAATCCGTACGCGAAGACCCTCAGCGACTCGAAGACGTCTCCGGGGATCACGCCCCCCGCCAGCCCGTCGAGGATGGGCGGGCGGCGACCGCCCCGGCCGCCGTCCCGGCCGACGCGCTGTTTGAGCACCAGCGCGTCCAGGTCGCGCCAGAGCGAGCGTTCCGCCTCGGCGTCACGCGGCCGGAGCGCGCCTTCTTTTGTCTCGTCCCAGATCAGATAGGGGTCCTTGTAGTCGGGACGGCCTTCCCTGAACGCCCAGGTGATGGTGGCGTCCACCACGGTTTCCCCGTCCGGGCCCGGCTGGAGCAGCACGGCGTGCTGGTACCGCTCGGTGAGCGCCGAGAGCGGGCCCACCGGGCCACCCGGCACCTTCCTCGGTTCGGGAAGTTCGTCCCGCTCCCAGGGGCAGGCGTCCGGCGTGCCGTGCCTTCCTTGCGGCCAGGTGCCCGGGGTGGGGATGCCGAGCACCAGCGACTCGTAGAGCGACCGCCCGACCGGGTGGTACGACATGGCCCGCCGCAGCGGTCCGGCCCGGGTGTTGCCGAACCGCTCCCCGTCGACCGTGCGGGGTGTGCACTGGCCGGACGGGCCGTAGTACAGCTGGGCGATGAGGTGCAGTGCGGCATCCGCCGAGGTGAGTGCGGTCTGGTCGGCGTCGTGGAAGTGGCCGAAGAAGACCTGGTTGTTTCCGGCGGGGCGGGCCATGACCAGTTTGTTGACGCCGGATCGGGACGGAGACTGTTCTGCCAGACGCGGATCCTGGAGGAAGGGGCGCTCGGGGCAGTGGAGCCGGAGGCGGTCCGCGTACGTATGCAGGTAGTTGTCGACCGCTTCGGCGTGGAAACCCTGTTCCGCCCGTTGGAGGGCCGCGTAGCGGAGGTCCGACCAGAGGGGCGGCTCGTCGTCGGCACCGGCACCGGCGTCGTCGGAGCCGAAGCCGGAGTCGTCGGGCCCGGAGTCGTCGGGCCCGGGGTCGGCCGGATCCCGGTGGAGGCCGGTGATACGTGCGGCCATCGCGCACAGCACGCGCAGCAGTCCGGACGCCGCGGGCGGTAAGGCCACCGCCAGTCCCTCGATCCGGTGAGCATCGTGGAAGAGCTGACGCAGACCGACCACGGCGGAGACTCCGTCCAGGCTCCGGACGGGGATCCACGGGCGGGTCGCAAGACAGAACAGGTCGTCGCCGGGAGGGGAAGCGGACACGTCAGAGCACACCTCTGAGGCGTAGGGGACGGGAGTGCGGCGTCGGAACCAATGCCGAATCGTCAGACTAGACAGATGAAATGAGTTTCACCGGATAATCCAGAAATCGGGGATCTCGGCGCACTAGGGCATGGATTATGGAGTGTTCGCGGTACGGCTCATCCGGCTTTCGTCGCGGCCACCTGCCGATGCGGCGGTTCCTTGTGCGAGCGGCGACAGAACACGACGGGCGAGCGGGCACGGGTCCTCAGTTTCGGTCCATGACAAGACCGAGGTCGTACGAAACCGACAGCGAGCGATCCCCCAGCCGCTGCCCTTCGGCACCGGCGTCCGGCCCGGGTCCGATCCGGTGCGGCAGCAGCACCA
Organism: Streptomyces sp. NPDC003691; assembly: GCF_053981115.1. Taxonomy (NCBI): domain Bacteria; kingdom Bacillati; phylum Actinomycetota; class Actinomycetes; order Kitasatosporales; family Streptomycetaceae; genus Streptomyces; species Streptomyces sp. NPDC003691. The sequence goes on from NZ_JBSFNQ010000049.1 coordinate 27,990, forward strand.
GCCGGGCCAGGCGGGGCTCCGTCTCCCAGGAAGCCGGGACCTGGTTCGCCTGCGTACGTGACGCCATCCAGGGTCCGTACGCACAGGGCACCACATATCCCAGCAACTCGCGCACCTCTGCCCGGGTGAAACGACGGTCCCCACGCCCGCCGCCGTCCGGCATCGGAATGCTGCACTCCTCGTCGAGGTACCGGACCCCGTCGCCGCGCTCGTACACCGGCAGAAGCTGAACGGTCTCCGCACCCAGCCGGGTCGCGATCAAATCCTCGTCCGCCTGGCTGGTCGTCAGCGGGAACAGTCCGCCCGCCGCGGTCGGCTTGGGCAGCATCACCATCGACGCCACACCTTCCGCAGCCATCTCGGCGCCCAGCCGTTCGAGGTCCCGGGTCATCAGCGCATCGGGATCCGCCGAATCGAACTCCTCGTCGTAGACGCCGTCCACCAGCCGCTGGACCCCTTCGGGAATCTCGACGGGGGTCCCGTCGTGGTGCCGCTCCAGCAGCTCCAGCGTGCGCTGGAGCAGGGAAGGCGAATACACATCGCCCCATGCGGTCGGCGGGCGCAGGTTCCCGTCGCCGTCGGCCGGGGCCAGGACGGCCAGCCGCGGCCCGGTGCTCCAGCCGGGGCGCGGCGGAGCGGGGTCGGCATGCCGCCATACGCGGCCGGCCCGCTGCAAGAGCAACGCCATCGGTGCCAGGTCGGAGACGATCAGGTCGAAGTCGAAATCAAGCGACTGTTCGATGACCTGCGTCGACACGAGCACGGCTGCGCGAGGGCGCTCCACCCCTGCGCTGTCGGTCCGCCCGAACCAGCGCTCCGCCTCCGTCGTGATCCCGGCTCGCCGCCGCCCCGGAAAGCGCGCATGTAGCAAACGCAGCCGGAGCCGGTCCAGGTCTTCGGCGCCGTCTCCCTCCCCGGCCCCGGGGGCACGGTCGTCCCAGCCGCGCCAGTCGGATCCGAGCAGCGAGGCGAAATGTTCGCGCAGCGCTTCGTATGTCTTCTGCGCCTCGGCGACGGTCGTACAGATGACCGCCGCGCAGCCGCCCTCTTCCGTCACCGGACGCAACTCTTCGAGAAGCGCGGCGAGCCGGCCGTCCGGGACCCCTGCGTCGTAGGTATGCCGCACCCGGCGCACGGCCATGTCCAGGCTGCGTGATCGCACGCTTCCGACGGGCCGGTCCGGTCCGGACACCTGTCCCTTATCCGCGTACAGCCAGCCCGGGTACGCGGTCGCGGTCGGGGTCGGGGTCGCGGGCAGAACGGACCCGGCGGCCCGGCGCCGTCCGAGCCCCTCCAGATATGCCTCCACCAGCCCGGCGGCCGTATGCCCGGTCAGCGTCGCCGACAACAGCACGACGGGTACGCGCATCGCGCCCAGCCAGGTGAGCAGCCGCAGAAGCAGCGCATGAGTGAAGGCGTCGAACGAGTGGGCCTCGTCGATGATCACCGTTTTGCCGGACAGCCCCAGATGCCGCAGCGCGTTCCGCTTGACCGGCAGAACACCCAGCAGGGCCTGGTCCACCGTTCCCACCGCGATCGGCGCCAGCAGACCCCGCCCGCGCGTCCGCAGCCATCGGGAGGCTGTCACCGAAATGCCGCTCGCGTCCGTTTCCTGACGGTGGGACAGCACCCGCGGCTCCACCGCCCCGGCTCCGTCGCTCTCCCCCGCGTACCCCTCGTACAGATCCGCCGCGCCGTGCAGCAACGTCAACTGTGCCGAGTCCACGAGGTTCCGCTGGGCGAAGCGCCGCACCCGCTCGTACATCTGGTTCGCCGTGGCCTGTGTCGGCAGGGCGAAGAACAGGCCGTTACTGCCGAACCTCTCCCCCAGGACGGTCGCCGCATACAGCGCCGCCTCCGTTTTACCCTCACCCGGCGGCGCGGTCACCAACAGCACACCGGGCCCGTGCCCCGCGGCGACTGCGGCGGGAAGGCCCTCCTGGAGACTCGCCTGCAACGGAAAGGGCTTCCGGATCTCCGGGAACAGCCCGGAGAAGGAACGGTCGCGGAACACCGCCCGGCCGAGGCCCGCTCCGGACACCAGCCCCGGCGCGATCGCACCGGCCCGCGCGGCATGAGCGTGCCGGACGGCAGGTATCCCGAGCCCGCCCGAACGGGCACTCAGCGCCTGCTGCTGGCCGATGACGACGTGCTCCTGGCTGGCAAGCCAATCGGACACAATCACCAGCCCCGCGACCACCACCGCCAACGCCAACGGCATCCCTCGTCCGGGCCCGAAGGGGCCGGAACGGCCCGGAGGCGCATCAGGACAGCCGAGTGCCTCGTGCAGAGCCCGCATATGCTCGCGCCGCTGCGTATGCCATGCGCCCCCGCCCAGTTCCGGGCAGTCGAGCAGGGGATCCTTGAGAGCCTTCTCTTCAATGCCCTGCGGATACCGCCCGTGATGCCCACCGAGGATCTGTGCGACCTGCGACACGAGCAGTTGCCCCAGTGGCCCTGCGACCGGGTATCCGGCTCCGTCCAGAAGTTGCGGCAGCACCAGATTCGTCGCCACCTCGTGCCTCAGCCGGGCCTCCTTGCCTGCGTTATGCCCCCCGTGGGCGTAGGCCGCTTCCGTGAGGAACCCCCGGTGGTCGGGCCGGTCCCGTAGAAGCATCTGCTGGAACTGAGGGATGATCTTCCCCAGGTCGTGAAGCCCGGCCCAGAACATCACGGTCTGCCTGGCGGCATCGACCTCGGCCCCGAGCGCCGCGCCGATTGCGGCACGCTGAGGCTCGGTGAGAACCGCGTCCCACATGGCACCGGCGATCATCGCGGTGTCCAGCAGGTGCCCTATCAGGGGGTACGGCTCGACGAGATCACCGGACTTGCCGCGTATGCGGTCGTCAACCACGCCAACCCCCCGTAGGTACGGCCACTTGAGGTGGAATCCGCCGGACGGGTACTCCAGCACAGGGGTCTGACATCATGGGCTGCGATGAGCGAAGCCGACGGTCAAGACATGGCAAAGCGCTTGTGACGTCGCAGGTCAGGAAGAGTGGTTCCCGCGCGAGCGGGGGTGGACCGTGTCTACCCGGGCGCTCCAAGAGCTGGAGGCCGTGGTTCCCGCGCGAGCGGGGGTGGACCGAAGACGTCCGGGTCGCTGCTGGCGCAGGCGGCGTGGTTCCCGCGCGAGCGGGGGTGGACCGGTGATCAGCTGCTCGCGGATCGCCGCGTTGAGGTGGTTCCCGCGCGAGCGGGGGTGGACCGTTGCCGCTGGCGTTGGCGCCGGTGACGGGCGCGTGGTTCCCGCGCGAGCGGGGGTGGACCGGACCATGTTCCGCAGTGCCGCGCGCACCAGCTGTGGTTCCCGCGCGAGCGGGGGTGGACCGTCCTCGGCGACGACGTGTAGGAGGTGGCGCCTGTGGTTCCCGCGCGAGCGGGGGTGGACCGTACCGCTACCGCACCGACATCGCCGCCCGTCTGTGGTTCCCGCGCGAGCGGGGGTGGACCGACGACCACTGAGTTCGGGGGTGCCCGTGTCCAGTGGTTCCCGCGCGAGCGGGGGTGGACCGCTCGCGGCTGTATTCGAGAGGGCGCGGCCCCTGTGGTTCCCGCGCGAGCGGGGGTGGACCGGTGGTGGCCAGGGCGGCGGAGGCGGCGACCCAGTGGTTCCCGCGCGAGCGGGGGTGGACCGCGGCTTGTTCCGCCAACAACTTCCGGGACTGTGTGGTTCCCGCGCGAGCGGGGGTGGACCGCCGTCCTGCTCCATGGCCACCTCGTCATCGGAGTGGTTCCCGCGCGAGCGGGGGTGGACCAGCAGGCATGACGGCGCGGTGGTGGGCCAGATAGTGGTTCCCGCGCGAGCGGGGGTGGACCGCTGGATCCGACCACCGCCGACGTCGACACCGGGTGGTTCCCGCGCGAGCGGGGGTGGACCGATGCGCGGGTCGTTCGAGGAACAGGCGGTGGCGTGGTTCCCGCGCGAGCGGGGTGGACCGACTCAGGAGACGCAGAGCCGGAACTGCTCCGGGTGGTTCCCGCGCGAGCGGGGGTGGACCGCCGCCGGCCGTGAAGCCGCCCGCCAAGCCGAAGTGGTTCCCGCGCGAGCGGGGGTGGACCGGTGGCCAAGGGCGTCTGGGGGACGCCGTCGAGGTGGTTCCCGCGCGAGCGGGGGTGGACCGATCTCCGCCCTGCTGAGCGGAAAGCGCGCGACGTGGTTCCCGCGCGAGCGGGGGTGGACCGGGCAGCCTCGACGACTACCGGACCGCGCTGGCGTGCTTCCTGCGCGAGCGGGGGTGGACCGTACCTCCGGGAACTCGGCGCCCTGGCCTGGGCGTGGTTGCCGCGCAAGCAGGGGGTGACTCGCCCCACCGCGGACGTTCATCACCGCCTGCGGCCGGGGCTCAACGCCGCCGTCGGCCCCGCGGGCGGGGCCGCGGCCGCGGGGATAGGCAGGTCGCGCACAGCCACATCGCCGGACGCGCGCCCGACGCAGCGTCGTCGCCCTCGATCCGGGTGGCATCCGACTCCGCCACAACCCGGCCGCACCGCTGGCACGACGCCATCCTGCTACCCACGGCTCATCCCCAGTTCGTCCTCCACGGCCTCCAGTTCCCGGAGCGCCCGGGTGGAGACCTCGTCAGCATGTCCAGCGCAGGCAAGGAGGCGCCGGTCCGGCCCGGACGACCGCGGTACCGTAGCCACTTCCTCCACCTCGGTCGGGCTGCCGCACACTATGCACACCATGGCCACCGGGAGCGCGGTCACCGTCGCCGGGGCCGGTTCGGCGTCCGGGACGGATGCGGGGGCGACGCGGAAGACGACCGGCATGCTGCCGGTGAACTCGAGGTGACCCGGATAGCGGCCCGTGTGGGCCAGAGCCCAGCTCTCCACCTCGGCCCGGGACTGTGACCTCACCATGTCGCCGCACAGCGTGCACGCCATCTCGCGCAGCGGGGGCGTGTCCTTTGGGGTGTCCGGGGCCAGACGCCACGGCGCATCCCCAAGTCCCCGCGCCGTTCCTGCGCAACCGGGCCGTGGCCACAGCCCGTCTGGATCTCGCCCAGCTGCACCAGCGCGACATCGAGCAGGCCTGCACCACGGCCTCGGCCGTCTTCTCGCTGATGTCCGGACATCCGGTCCCGGGGCAGATGCGATGTCTCCTCGGCGACTTCTACCGGGACCTGACCACCCTTGTCCCCAAGACGCGGGTCGCCCGAGAGTGGGGAGACCGTTACCGATCCGAATGGAGCCAGCGTGAATGCCGCCCTGGAGATCCGGCACTTCACCCACCACGACCTCTCGCAGATCCGCCGGACGCTCATCGATGTCCACGCGGACGCCTACGCCGGCGCGATGGAGGACGACTTCAACCAGCGTTTTCCCTGGTTCGTGGACCACTGGGGCAGCGACCCGGATTTTGCGTGCGTGATCGCCTTCGACGGAGATACCGCCGCGGGGTTCGCGTACGGGGCACCGGCCCCGCCCTACCGCGAGTGGTGGCGCGAGCACCTCAGCCCGGCCCCGGAGCGGGACCGGACCTTCGCCTACTCCGAACTCGCCGTCCGCACGGCGTACCGGAAGACGGGTACGGGCGAAGCGCTCTCCCGGGCGCTACTGGGTGACCGGGACGAAGACCTCGCCGTCCTCCTGGTCGACACCGAGCATCCCCGGGTTCAGTATCTCTACGAGTCCTGGGGGTTCCGGAAGGTCGGCGAGCGACAGCCCTTCCCGGACTCCCCGCTCTACGCAGTCATGCTTGCTGAACTCCCGTTGAAGTAGCCCCGGGCTCGCCGCCGGTGGCCGTCCTGGCGATCGGCTGGTCAGTCACCGCCACCGCAGCTCGCGTAGTCCCCCGAGTCTCCGCCGTCGGGGAGGCCGCTCGAACTGCGGCCCGCCCGGCCGACCGCGTACCAGATCAGGGCTGCGACCAGGGCGAAGCCCGAGAGGCCGATGGTCCACAGGGTGGCGGTGGAGGGTGCGTGGCCCTGGGTCTCCTCCAGGATTCCGCCGCCCAGCAGGGCGATCAGGAATCCGCTCTCGGGTGCGAAGAGGAGTATGAGGAGCAGACGGTCCTTGATATCCGACACCCGTGGCCCCCTTGTCGGTTGGATCGGCGCCCGACCAGTCTGGCATCGGGGTGGGGTTTCGGTCCGGGGTTTCGGGGCGGCGTTACCAGGTGATGAGGGCGAGCGCTCCGCCTCCCGGTTCGCCGTTGTGGCCCGGGTTGCCGGAGAAGCCGTCGGTGGAGGAGAGGGTCAGATCGACGCCGCCGTTGCCGCCTCTGCCGCCGCCTCCTCCGGTACCGCCGCGGCCTCCTGCTCCGGTGCCTTCCGGTGGGGTGAACGACGTGCCGTCGGGGAGGGTGACCGGTAGCAGGGGGAGTACGCCGCCTTCGCCGCCGTATCCTCCGCCGCCGCCCGCGCCTCCGGGAGACTGATTGCCGGTGGTCTCCCGCCCTGTTTTGCCCGTGCCGCCGGGCTGCCCGGCGGCGGAATGCGCACCGTCGACGCAGAGAATGTCCGGGACATTGTCGGTCGCCGGACCGCCGGGGGCGGGCGCGGTGCTTCCGGTGCCACCGTCGGCGGAACCCGAGCCGCCCTGTCCGCCGCCGCCCGCGTCGCCTCCCACCCGGGGGCGGAAACCTCCCTGGGCCGACACCACGGTTCGGGTGATGATGCCGCTCGGGCTGGACTGTTCGATACGGATGGTCGTGCCGAAGCCGCTCTGCTCGCCCTCGGTGGCGTCCCCGCCCGCGCTGCCGTCCTGGCCGATCGTGCCCACTCCCCGCGGGCCGCCCGAACCTGCGGTGCCACCGGGTCCGGCAGGGCCTCGCGGCGTCATCTCGATCGCCAGGGGGCGATCGGCCCACGGCAGCGACGTCACGAAGACCGTGCACTTCTGGTACCGGCCGCTCGCACCGCCGCCACCACCTCCGCCACCTCCGCCGCCGCCACCTCCCACCCCGGCCGTCGACGTGCCCAGGGAGACATAGGCGGCCTCGCCTCCTCCTCCCCCACCGCCGCCACCACCGCCCGCGCCTCCTGCGCCGCCGCTCCACAGGTAGATGGTCAGGACGGTCGCATCGGCCGGGACCCGCCATTCGGCCGTCGCGGTGAAAGTCCGATGGCCGGGGGCCGCCTGCCGTCCTCGCTCAAGGGGCAGATCGCCGGCCGACACGGGCGGAACTCCCGCGACCGACAGCGCGCAGGCCGTCGCACCGGCCACCAGGATCCTTCTGTGCAGGCGCATCGGCCGGCCCTTCCCTTCCCGCGTCATTGAGGGGGAACGCGCCGGAGGATTGCCCTGCCCGGGGCCCTGCGTAACCGTCACCACCCCATCGGTCGTACCGGGGTGTGTGCCGTGGCTCCGGGTCAGGAGGTCCTGAGCTTGCGGTAGTCCAGGGCGCCCTCCGCGAGCTTCGCGGACGGGGTCTCGCCGTGCTGCGCCTGGCGGGAGCGGTCGGCGATCACCTTGCCGAGGCTCACCAGCTCCTCCCCGGTGTAGATCTTCGCGTTGAGCCCGCCGGTCTCGACGATCAGCAGGCTGGTCCCGACCCGGCTCACCACAACCGCGCCCTGGGAGCGCAGTTTCGTCCTGCCGCGCTTGGCCCGCGAGGACTCGCCGACCACACCGGGGAGTCGGCTGGAGACGGTGTCGGAGGGGAGCAGGTTCGCCGCGGCGTACCGGTCCAGCATGGGCACCGAAGCGGCCATGGCGGCCGAGTCCTTGTCGTACGCGTACACACTGATGGTGATCGTGCCCGCCTCCGGGTGGGCGAACATGGCGGTGCTCGCGAAGAGCGCGCCCGGGCAGATGGGGTCCTTCCGCTTCACACAGCTCACCGGAAGCGAGTCCTCCGTACGGAGGTCGATCGTGACGGGTGCGCCGGTGGGGCCGCCCCAGCCGGGCAGATCGCCCTCGCGGGGCATCACGGCCGTGACCCGGTCGGCGGTGAGCACGGCCGCCTTGACCTGGCCGGGGCCGCTGCCGGGGCTGTCGCTCGTACCGGTCGTGGGCGACGGTTCCTTGCCGGTTCTGCCGCCCTTGTCGCTCCCGCCGTCGCCGGAGCATCCCGTCAGCAGCAGCGCGGCGGCCAGTACGCCGGCCGTCGCGAGGCGCGTGCGGTGACGGGTGCGGCCCGTGGTGCTTCCCATGAGTGTGTCTTCCCCCTGCGGTTGGCCGCGGTCATGCGGACGGAACGCCGTACGAGACTCTGTACAAGAGCCGTACGAGATTCAGTACGCGGCGGGGCCGCCATCCGGTTCCACGGGCCGGGAGCCGGTGCCGGGGCCGCGGGCGGCGGCTCCGGCACCTGGTCTCCCGGGTCAGACGAGGAAGTCGGCGACCATCGCGGCGAACTCCTCGGGGTCGACGACCCTGATGCCCAGGCTTTCGGCCTTGGTCCGCTTGGACCCGGCCTTCTCACCGGCGACCACCAGGTCGGTTTTGGCCGACACGCTGCCGGAGACCCTGCCGCCCGCGCGCTCGATCAGGTCGTTCATCGCGGAGCGGCTGTAGGACTCCAGCCGTCCGGTCATCGTGCCGGTGCAGACGACCGCCTGTCCGGCGAGCGGCTTGTCCCCGGTGTCCGGTTCCGGCTGCCGGACCGGCTCGGTCATATTGACCCCGGCGGCGGCGAGTTTGTCGAGGACCGGCCCGAGGGCGGCGATCTGGACGGCGATGAGCCGGGCCTTCTCCGTACCGATGCCGTCCACCCCCGCCAGCTCCGCCTCGTCCGCCGCCCGGACGGCGTCCATGGTGGTGAAGTGCTCGGCCATCCGGCGGGAGATCCGGCGGCCGGTGCCCTTGATGCCGAGGGCGCAGAGCACCTGGTGGAGGGGCCGGGTGCGGGCCGCGGCGAGCTGGGCGCGGAGGGTCAGGCCCCGCTTGTCGCTGTCGGAGGCGGCCGACAGCTGCTCGGTCGTCAGTGCGAACAGGTCGGCCATATCGCCGACGGCCCCGCTGTCGACCAGGGCCTTGACGACGTGCGGGCCCAGGCCGTCCACATCGAGCTGCTCGCGCCCGGCGGCGTAGAGGATCGCGGCGGGGAGCCCGCAGGCGGTGCCGTCGGCGCAGCGCCACCGCTCCTCGGTCTTGTCGATATCGCCGCCGCAGCTCGGGCAGGCCACCGGTTCGGGGATCTCCGTCTCCGCGCCGGTCCGCAGTTCGACGACGGGGGCCTCCACCCGCGGGATGACGTCGCCGGTCCGGAAGACCTCCACGAGGTCCCCGACGCGCAGGCCGCGCCGCTGGATGTCGGCCCAGTTGTGGAGGGTCGCGGCGCTGATGGTGGTGCCGGCGACATAGACGGGTTCCAGGACGGCGCGCGGGGCGATGTAGAAGCGTCCGGCGTTCCATTCGACGTCCAGGAGCCGGGTGCGGACGCGCTCGGCGGGCAGCTTGTAGGCGACGGCGTAGTACGGGAAGCGGGATCCGGTCCCCGCCGCGATCCGGTCGGCGAGCCCGTTGGCGGTCACGACGACTCCGTCGATCTCCACGGGGAGGCCGGCGCGCATCGCCGCGATCTCCCCGACCCGGTGCCGGACTTCGTCGAGCGTCGCGCAGGACAGCAGCCCGGCGTCGGAGGCGGCCGTGGTCCGGATGCCCGTCGCGGCGACCCGGGCCATCGCCTCGGCGTGCGTCGCCGCGCCCCCGAGGAGCGTGTCACCGTCCGGTTCCACCACGCCGTACGCGTAGAAGGACATGGTCAGCCGGTACGGGCGGTCCTTGGCCCGCAGCGTCCCGGCGACTCCGTTACGGGGGTTGGCGAACGCCTTCGCCCGGTGCTCCTCCCTGATCCGGTTGGCCTCGGCGAACTGCTCGCGGGTGAACAGGACCTCGCCGCGCACCTCGAAGGTGGCGGGTTCGGCCAGCCGGGGCGGGAGGCCGGTGATGGATTCGGCGGCGTGCGAGACGTCCTCGCCGGTGCGGCCGTCGCCGCGGGTGACCAACTGCTCCAGCCAGCCGTCACGGTAGCGGGCGCTGACCGCGACGCCGTCGAGTTTGGGTTCGACGGTGTATCCGTTTCGCGCGGGGTGGCCCATGCGCCGGGTGAGCGATGCCTCCCAGGCCGTCAGCTCCTCCGGTGTGAAGACGTTGTCGAGGGAGAGCATCGGCACCGTGTGCGGCACATCGCCCGCCGGGGCCGCGCCCGCGGCCACCTTGCCGGTCGGCGAATCGGGGGATATCCGGTCCGGGTGGGCCTGCTCCCAGGTCTCGACGGAGCGCAGGAGGCGGTCGTAGGCCGCGTCGTCGAGAGGGCTCTCGCCACCGCTGTAGTAGGCCGCGGCGCAGCTGCGGGCGAGCCGGACGGCGTCCTCGTACTGGGCATGGCTGCTGAACGCCGTTTCGGCGGTGGGAGTGGTCATGGGGGAATCCTGGCGCAGGGGTCTGACATCGACTCCCGTAGCGGGTGCCGGTGATCGTCTCGGGATGGGCGCGCCGGAGGTCCGGACGGGGGCGGGTTGGCCGCGGTGGGGTTCGTCAGGAGGTGGACTGCGCGCGGGCCCGGTCCGCGGGGGCCAGGACCGCGATGTCCCGTCCGAATCCCACCACCGCCCGGCCGTCCGGGGTGACGGTCACCGCGTGCACCGGCCGGGGGAAGACGGGGTCGGGTCCGGTCCGCCGGGCGGTGGCCAGGTCCCGTATCCGTAGCGTTCCGCCGGTGTCGGCGGTGAAGGCGGCGGGGCGGCCGTCCACCGGGCCCGTTGTCAGCGCGGTTACGCCGCCGGTGTGGCCGGTAAGGGGGGCACCTACCGGCTCGCGGGTGGTGAGGTCCCAGATCCGTACGGTTGTGTCCCGGCTTCCGGTCACCGCGACCGGACGGCCGTCCAGTAGGCCCGTGGCGACCGCGGTCACGCCGCCGGTGTGGCCGGTGAGGGGTTCACCGACCGGTTCGTGCGTCTCCAGGTCCCATATCCGCACCGTCGTGTCCAGGCTTCCGGTCACCGCGACCGGGCGGCCGTCGACGACGGCCGTGGCCACGGCCCGCACCCAGTGGGTGTGGCCCTGGAGCCGTTCGCCGACGGTCCGGTCGGCGTCGGCGAGATCCCATACCCGGGCCGTGTCGTCGACGCTGCCGGTGACGGCCACGGTGCGGCCGCCCACCGCTGCCATGGCCAGAGACCAGACCGTGTAGGTGTGCCGCTGGAGGAAGCTCCCGGTCCGACGGCGGGTCGTCAGGTCCCAGAGGCGTACCGTGTCATAGCCACCCGCGAGGGCGACCGGACGGCCGTCGACGACCGTCGTCGCCACGGAACAGACCTCGTCCCCGTCGGTGTTGAGGGGTTCGCCGACGGGCCGGCCGGTGGACAGGTCCCAGATCCGTACCGTCCCGTCCTCGGCGCCGCTGACGGCGACCGACCTGGCGTCGACCACTGCGGTCGCCACAGCGGTCACCTTGCCCGTGTGGCCGGGCGACGGGCGCCCGCGGCAGGAGTCGGCGATACCGCCGGTGGCCCGGACGACTCTCCAGCGCGTGCCGGGAACGATGTACGCCCCGGCAGCCGGAGGGTCGTCGGACCGTGGCCGGTCGGGCCGGAGATCGTCGGACATGACGGGTATGAAATCACCCTTCGCGCCGGGACGGCACGGCCTCGGGGCGACAACTCCGTTGGGCCCGGGGCGGGACGCGTTGTCAGTGCCTGCGGGTAGCGTCGTGGTCATGAGTATTCGACAGGAGGACGTGACGGTCCGCAGGGCCGGGCACGCCGATATTGCCGGGCTCGTCGCGTGCAGCAGCGCCTTGTTCGCCGAGGACGCCGGGGTCAGGGATCCGAGCGTCAATATCGGCTGGCCCCGCGAGCACGGGGCCCGGCGGTTCGCCGCCGGTGTGGACGATCCGGACCGGCTGTTGCTGGTCGCCGATTGCGACGGCGAGGTCGTGGGGCACCTCGTCGGGGTGCTGGCCGACGCCTCGGAGCTGAGAACGGTGCGGGTGGCGACGCTGGTGAGCATGTATGTGCGGCCCGCGTTCCGCCGTGGCCGGATCGGCGGGCGGCTGGTCGCCGAATTCTTCGACTGGGCTACGAACGCGGGCGCCGGGGCCGTCGAGGTGACCGCCTACTCCGGTAATGCCGAGGCCGTCCGGTTCTACGAGCGGCACGGTTTCGCGCCCCGGTCGGTGACCTTGCAGAGATCCCTGTAGTCCCGGGGTCCCTGTAGCCCGGAGCCCGGCGGGCTCAGGCGTCCGGAGAGCTTCCGGGGTCCTTGCGCGGGCTCCGCAGCGCCAGCCGGGCCGACCAGACCACGGCGACCAGGGGGACCGCCACCACCGCGCCGATCACACCTGCCGTGACCGCGCCCCCGATCACGGCGAGCGCCACCACGACCGGATGCAGCCGGACCGCCCAGCTCATCACCAGGGGGTGCAGCAGATGGCCTTCGATCTGTCCGATGACCACGATGAGCAGCAGGACGATCCCCGCCACCAGCGGGCCCTTGGACGCCAGTGCCACCACCACCGCGACGGCCAGGGCGATCGGTGAGCCGATCAGGGGGACGAAGGCGGCGAAGAACTCCAGCAGTGCCAGCGGCAGCGCGAGGGGGACACCGAGGAGGGTGAGCGCGATACCGACGAGCACCGCGTTGGTCAGCGCGACCAGCAGCACGCCGTGGGTGTATCCGGTGAAGGTCCGCCAGGCCGCGCGGCCCGCCGTGTCGGCGCGGCCGCGGAACCGGGACGGCAGCTCGGTGCAGAACCAGGCCCAGTAGCGTTCGCCGGAGTGGATGAAGAAGACGGAGCAGAACACGGCGAGGGCGAGCACGGTGAACAGCTCGATCACCCGCCCGGCGCCGCTGAGCGCGGTGTTCAGGAGCGCGGAGCGGTGAGTCGAGACCAGTTCGCCGAGCTGGGTCTGGAAATCGCTCAGGGTGTGCGGCGGCAGCCGGAAAGGCGGCCCTTCCAGCAGGTCGGTGATCCGGTCGAAGCCGCTGCGGAACTCGCGTGACAGGGTGCCCGTCTGCCCGGCGACGACCTCGCCGATGAGTGCGAGGACGCCGAGAACGAGGGCGATGCTGCCGATCACCGTCAGTCCGACCGCGAGGGCACGGGGCAGCTTCCGGGCCAGCAGTCCGGCGGTGGGCCGGAGTACGGCGGTGGCCACCAGGGCCAGAAAGACGGCGAGCGCGAGCTGGTGGAAGCGGCCGAGGACCGCGAAGACCCCGTAGACGACGACGGCCACCACCGCGATACGCCAGGCGTACGCGGCGGCGACCCGCAGTCCCGCGGGGACGGCCGGATACGGGGACGGAGCGGGCGGCGGGCGCTCGGCTGGGCGGGGCATCCCCCTAGTCATTACCGCGGGCGGCGTGTGCCGCCACGCCGGTAGCGCCCGGTTCACCCGGAGGCACCGCCCGGATCCGCCGACCGGCCGGGGGGAGGGAAAGCGGAGGCGGCGGGCAGGCCGTGCCCTCCTGCGCGGGCCCGCTGCGCCGGTGGAGTGGCCGTCCCACCGGCTCCCCGCACACCGGGCAGGCATCAGCGCATCCGTACGGGGGCGTCCGGCGGAAGTACCGGGTGCAGATGACGGACAGCGAGAAGGGGTTTGCGCATGCTGGGACTGCGGCCCACCGGGGCCGAACCGGTCGGGACGGCCGACGGCCCGCTCACCGCCCTCGATGCGGCCCGGGCCGTCGGGGCGGAGCTGGGGCGGGTCCTCGACGAAGGAGTGGAGCGGGCCCGGGCGGCGGATCCGGTGTTCGCCCGGGACATCGCCGGACGGGTCGCTTCGCTGGCGCTCCGCGGCGGGAAGCGGCTGCGGACCTCCTTCGTCTGGTGCGGCTGGCGGGCCGCCGGCGGATCGGGGGACGCGACCGCGGTGCTGCGTACGGGGGCGGCCCTGGAACTCGTCCAGGCGTGCGCCCTCGTCCACGACGATGTGATGGACGGATCGCCGCTGCGGCGCGGCGCGCCCGCCGTCCATGTGGAGCTGGCCCGGATGCACGAGGCCGGGGCCATGGCGGGCCCGTCCGGGGCGTTCGGGGCCGCCGGGGCCGTGCTCGCCGGGGATCTGGCGCTGGTCTGGGCGGACGATCTGCTGACCGAGACGGCGCTCGCGTCGCGGGAGGGCCCGCGGCTGCTCCGGGAGTGGCGGGCCATGCGGGGCGAGATGGTCGCCGGGCAGTACCGGGACCTCCACGCCCAGGCCACCGGCGCGTCCGGGGTGGACCAGGCGGTCACCGTCGCCGTACTCAAGAGCGCCCTGTACACGGTCGGGCGTCCGCTGGCGCTGGGCGCGGTCCTGGCGGGGGCCGACGACGCCGTGCTGGACGCGCTGCACTCCGCGGGGCGGTGCGCCGGGCTCGCCTTCCAGCTCCGCGACGACCTGATCGGTGCCTTCGGCGATCCGGCGCTGACCGGCAAACCGGCCGACGAGGACCTGCGGACCCGCAAGCTGACGTATCTGCTCGCCGTCGGGGTGCAGCTCGCCGAGCTCCGCGGTGACCGGGAGGCCGCCGCGGTGCTCGCGCCGCGGGCGCCCTCGGCGTCCGACGACACGGTGCGCCGGATGCGGGCGGCGCTGGAGCGGACCGGGGCGCGGACCGTCGTCGAATCGAAGATCGCGGAGCTGGCCGCGGCGAGCCTGCGGCACTTCGGCCGGACCGGCGCGGAGCCTTTCGTACGGCAGGAGTTCGAGGCGCTGGTGGAGCGGGCGGCGGGGCCCGCGCGGCGATGTGCCGGGGAGGCGGCGTGAGGACGGTACCGGGACCGGTCGACCATGTGGTCGTGGTGGGCGCCGGTCTGTCCGGGCTGGCGTGTGCGCTGCACCTGCTGGGCGCGGGCCGCCGGGTGACGGTCGTGGAGCGGGACGGCGGTCCCGGCGGCCGGGCCGGGCGGGTGGAGCTGGGCGGCTACGGCATCGACACCGGGCCGACGGTGCTGACCATGCCGGAGCTGGCCGACGAGGCGTTCGCCGCGGTGGGCGACAGCCTCGCCCGGCATGTCGAGCTGACCGCCCTGCACCCGGCCTACCGGGCCGCGTTCGCGGACGGGACGTCCCTGGACGTCCATACGGACGGCGGGGCGATGGAGGAGGAGGTCAGGCGGTTCGCGGGGCCGGCCGAAGCGGCCGGCTACCGGGCTCTGCGGGATTGGCTGGAGCGGCTGTACCGGGCGCAGATGCGGCGGTTCGTGGACGCGAACTTCGACTCGCCCTTCCAGTTGCTCCATCCCGATCTGGCCCGGCTGGCGGCCCTCGGGGGCTTCGGACGGCTGGACCGGCGGATCGGCCGGTTCCTCTCGGATCCCCGGCTTCAGCGGGTGTTCTCCTTCCAGTCGCTGTACGCCGGGGTCGCCCCGGCCAGGGCCCTCGCCGCGTACGCGGTGATCGCCTATATGGACACGGTGGCCGGTGTCTGGTTCCCGAAGGGCGGGATGCACGCCCTGCCGCGCGGTATGGCGAACGCGGCGGCCCGGGCGGGGGCCCGGTTCCACTGGTCGGACGGGGTGACGGAGCTGGAGCGGGCCGGGGGCCGGGTCCGTGCCGTACGGCTGGCCTCGGGCGAGCGGATCGCCTGCGACGCCGTGGTGCTGACGTGCGAGCTGCCCGCCGCGTACGAACTCCTGGGGCGGACGCCGAAACGCCCGGTGCGGCTGCGGCGCTCGCCGTCCGCGGTCGTGCTGCACGCCGGAACGGACCGTACCTGGCCCGGTCTGGCCCATCACACCCTGTCCTTCGGTGCTGCCTGGGAGGACACCTTCGACGAACTGACCCGCAGGGGGCGGCTGATGAGCGACCCGTCGCTGCTGATCACCCGGCCGACCTCGCACGATCCGGAGCTGGCCCCGCCGGGCCGCCATCTGCACTACGTGCTGGCGCCCTGCCCGAATACCGATGTGGGGCCGTCGGCCGCGGAGTGGCGCGATCTGGGGCCGCGGTACCGCGACGGTCTGATGGCCGAGCTGGAGCGGCGGGGGCTCGACGGGTTCGCGGCGAGCGTCCGGGAGGAGCTGCTGGTGACCCCGCTGGACTGGGCGGCGCAGGGCCATGCGGCGGGCACCCCGTTCTCGGTGTCCCACACCTTCGCCCAGACCGGTCCGTTCCGGCCGCGGAATCTGGTGCGCGGTACGGAGAACGTGGTGCTGGCGGGCTGCGGCACCACCCCGGGTGTCGGGGTGCCGACGGTTCTCATCAGCGGCAAGCTCGCGGCGGCGCGCGTCACCGGCGGGCCGTCCCGGCTCCGCCGCGTCCACCACGGTCCGGGGCCGCGGGGCGTCCGGACCACCGAACCGACCCGGGAGGCCGTACATGACCCGTCGTGAACTGGACGCCGCGGGGATCACCGATCCCGGCCTGCGGGCCGCGTACGGCGAATGCCGACGGCTCAACGCCCGCCACGGCCGGAGCTATTTCCTGGCCACCCGGCTGCTTCCGGTGGAGCGGCGGTCCGCCGTGCACGCGCTGTACGGTTTCGCCCGCCGGGCGGACGACATCGTGGACGCCGTCGCGGACGACGGCACCGGCGGCACCGGCCCGCGCGGGACGGCCGCCGAACGCGACCGGCTGCTGCGGCGGCTGGAGGACGACTTCGCGCACGCGCTGCGGACCGGCTCCGGCGAGGACCCCGTGGTCAGGGCCGTCGCCGACACGGCGGGGCGGTACGGCATCGAGCACGCGCTGTTCGCGGACTTCCTCGCTTCGATGCGCAGCGACCTGCACGTCACGGACTATCCGGCCTACGCCGACCTGCGGGCCTATATGCACGGTTCGGCGGCGGTGATCGGACTGCAGATGCTGCCGGTGCTCGGTACGGTCACCGAGCGGGAGGAGGCGGCGCCGCACGCGGCGGCCCTGGGGATCGCGTTCCAGCTCACCAACTTCCTGCGGGATGTGGGCGAGGACCTCGACCGGGGCCGGGTCTATCTGCCCGCGGACCTGCTGGCCGCGCACGGGGTGGACCGGCAGCTGCTGGAGTGGAGCCGCCGTACGGGCCGGGACGATCCGCGGATCCGCTCGGCCCTGGTCGCCGTGGAAGCCCTGACGCGGGAGGTGTACCGCACCGCGGAGCCGGGCATCGGGATGCTCGATCCGCTGACCCGCCCCTGTATCCGTACGGCGTACCACCTGTACGGCGGCATTCTCGACGCCGTCGCGGACCAGGGGTATGCGGTGCTGCACCGCCGCGCGGTGGTGTCCCGCCGCCGCCGGGCCGCGCTGGCCGCGGCCGGGGTGGTACGGATCGCCGCCGCCCGGCGGGCCCGTGGCGGCGGCGACGACCGCGGGGGCCGGGTGTTCCGGAGGCAGGAGTCGGGGAAGGGGGCGGCGGCATGAGCGGGCGTACGGGCCGGGCGGGCCGGGCGGCCTGGACACCGCCTCTGCGGCGGCGGCGCCGGTCGGGCTGGGCCGACCAGGAGCCGACCTGGCGGGAGGCACGGCCTTCCGTGATCGCGGAGGCGCTGAAGCGGGCTTCGGCGCGGCCGTCCGGGAACTGGTTCGTCGTCGGCGCCTCGCGGGAGGTCCGGCCCGGCGGGCCGCCCCGCGGCAGGACGGTGGGCGGTACCGAGGTGGTGCTCTGGCGTACGGATACGGGTGCGCTCCGCGCGGGCCCCGGCAGTTGCCCGCACCTCGGGGCGCCGCTGCGGGAGAGCCGGGTGGTGTGCGGGACGCTGGTGTGCCACTGGCACGGACTGGCCCTGGACGGCGGTCCGTTCGCGGGCTGGGAGCCGTATCCGGTCCATGACGACGGTGTGCTGGTGTGGGTGCGGCTGGACGCGGTCGGCGGCGAGGAGCCTTCGGAGCGGCCCGCGGTGCCGGAGCGGCCGGCGGCGGGCAGCGGGGTGGACGCGGTCTGGACGGGTGTGGGGCGGTGCGAGCCCCAGGACGTGGTCGCCAACCGGCTCGACCCCTGGCACGGCGCGTGGTTCCACCCGTACTCGTTCGTGGATCTGACGGTGGCCCGGCCGCCGGAGGGCGAGGACGACGACGCCTTCGTCGTCGATGTGTCGTTCCGGGTGAGCGACCGTCTGGTGGTCCCGGTCCGGGCGGAGTTCACCGCGCCCGGGCCGCGGACGGTCGTCATGCGCATCACCTCTGGCGAGGGCGCGTCGTCCGTGGTGGAGACGCACGCCACGCCCCTGACCGGCGCGGCGGCGGAGCGGCCGCGGACCGCCGTGGTGGAGGCCGTGGTCGCCGCGTCGGACCGGCGGGGCTTCGCGCTGGCGCGGGCCGCCGGGCCCGTACTGCGGCCGCTGATGCGCCGGACGGCGGGCCGGCTCTGGCGCGACGACCTGGCCTATGCGGAGCGGCGCTGGGAGCTGCGCAGTACGGGCCGGTTCCCGGGGTGAACGCGGGCGGGTGCCGTCAGGGGCCACCGCCTCCGGCGAGCGCCCGCAGCGCGCGCGACCGGCCGGCCCGGGGGACGGTCCACAGCAACTGGCCCCGGACGCCCCACTTCCCGAGGAGGTCCCCGGCGGCCAGGAACCCGGTGGTGGCGGCGCGTTCCATCAGGGCCACCGGGAGGTCGCAGCGGATCGCGTCACCGGCGAGCACGATCCGCGGGTCCGGGGTCCGGACGGGGGGCCGCCGGGCGTACGAACCGACGGGGAAGAAGGGGCAGTCGGCGCGCCATTCGTGCCGGACGTCGACGATGCGGGCGTCCCGGGTCTCCGGGTAGACACGGCGGAGGCTTTCGGTGAGCCGGTTCTGCACGGTCTCACGCGGGGTGTCCGGGCCGACGGCGTACGCGTGGAGTTCGACCACGGAGCCGCCGCTGCGGGCGGCCCAGCGCGCGGCCTCCCCTTCGTAGCGGTCGAGGACGCTGATGTTGTCGAGGCCGTCGTAGCCGCTGGTGCCGAGGAAGCCGGGCCGGTCCGCGCGGACCGGCCGGTCGAGCCAGAGCCGGGAGACGAGGAACGGCGGGGCGGTCGCCAGGGAGTCGATGTCGGCGCGCCAGGCGGGGGTGCCGAGCCCGGGGGACGCGGCGACGAGGCCGCGCAGGGCTCCCGGGTCGAGGGCGAGGACCGCGGCGTCGTAGCGGTCGGCGGTGTCCCCGGCGTGTACCTCCACTCCCCCATCGGTCTCGGGGTGGACGCGGTCCACCGGGGTGCCGGTGCGGATGTCCGCGCCGAGGCTCAGGAGGTAGTCGCCCAGAGGCTCCCACAGGGCCTGGGGGAAGGGTTCGTCCGGTACGTCGAAGAGCAGCCCTTCGGCGGAGCCCAGGAAGTAGATGTGGAACATCAGGAGGAGTTCGGCGGCGGACAGCTCCCGGGGGTCGGCGAAGAAGCTGCGGGAGAACACTTCGAAGGCCAGATGGTGCGCGGCCGCGGGGAAGTTGACCCGTTCCAGGAAGGCGGTGGCGCTCATGCCGTCGAAGCGTTCGTAGACTTCGGGGACGCGGACGTCGAGGAGGGGCAGTGCGGCGCGGGCGTCCAGGGCGGCGAGGTCGCGCCAGCCGAAGGTGGGGCTGAGGGCGACGAAGCCGAGGGCGCTGAACGGGGGTGTCCTGGGGACCCGGGCGAAGCTGTCGGTCAGTCCGCCGCTGTGCCGCAGCGGGTAGTCCGGCAGGGGGCGGAGGCGGTCGAGTCCGGGATCGGTACGCCGCAGCAGGCCGCGCAGGTTGTAGTACTGGCGGAAGAAGGCGTGGAAGCCGCGGCTCATGGTCGCCGCGGATCCGTCGGCGAGCCGGATGCGCCGGCCCGCGAGACGGCCGCCGAGTGCCTCCTCCCGTTCGTAGAGGGTGACCCGGGCGCCCCGTTCGGCCAGCAGGGTGGCGGCGGCGAGACCGGCGATACCGCCGCCGGCGACGGCGACGGCCGGTGCGTCATGGGGGGCGAAGCGCTCCCGTCCACCGACGGGCAGCAGGATTTCGGCCTTGCGGTCGCGGCCCCGGCGGGCGGTCCTGCGGGGCGCGTTGCGGGGCGTGGTCACCGGGCCTCCTCGGGGTGCGGGCCGTTCTGCGCGGGCGCGGGGTGCGGGCCGCTGTGCGGGGGCTCGGGGTGCTCCCGGGGCGCGCCGCCTTCCTGAGGCGGGCCGTCTTCCGGCGGCGGGCCGCTTTCCTGGTGCGCGGGGTACTCCGGCACGGGGTCGGTGCCGTTGCGGGCCAGGAAGGTGTGCGTGATGCCGGTCTGCCAGCCCGCGACCGGGGCCGTACGCACTCCGGTGAATCCGGCGTCCGCCAGCCGTGCGGTGAAGTCGGGGACGGTGTCGAAGTCGAGGACGCTTCGCCACAGATGCCGGTAGAGGGCGCGGTCGCCGGTGAGGGTGCCCACGGGAACGATCAGACCGCGGCAGACGGCCGTCCACAGGGCGCGGTGCACGGCGGAGCCGCTGAGGCTGTACTCGTGGACGGCGAGCCGGCCGCCGGGGCGCAGCAGGGACCGGACGGCCCGCAGGACCCCGTCCGGGTCGGTGACGTTGCGGAACAGATAGGCGGCGAACACCGCGTCGTACGGGCCCTCTCCGGAGGTCGCGACCTGTTCGGCCGTCAGCTGCCGGAAGCGGACCCCGGCGGGCCAGGGTTTGGCCTGCGCGCGCCGGAGCATCCCCGGTGAGGCGTCGACGGCGGTGATCGTGGCGCGCGGCGCGGCCCGCAGCAGGGCGGCGGTGGAGGCGCCGGTGCCGCAGCCGAGGTCCAGCAGGTGCAGTCCGGACCCGTCCCGGGGCAGCCGGAGGCGGCGTGCCGAGCGGAGGAGGTCGGTGCGGTAGCCGGGGTTGAGGGCGGTGAGCCGGTCGTAGGTGGCCGAGGCGTGGTCGAAGGCCCGGGCCAGTTCGTGGTCGCGCAGGAGGGTCATCGGTGGTGGTCTCCCGGGTGGGGGTCGGGGGCGGGGCCCGGTGCCGGACGGCGGGGCAGGAAGGGCAGTTCGACGGCGGTACGGAGCATGGCGCCCACGGGGGTGCGGAGGCCGATGAGCCACTCCTCCCGGGGCGAGGTGCCGCCGTCGAGGAAGCGCAGCAGTCGCTCCGGGGGGACCCGGCGGAACAGTTCGGTGAAGAAGCCGGGGCCGTCGATCCGCCCGGTGTCCAGCGCCCGCAGCAGTACGGCGTCCATGGCGAGGGCCCGGCGGCCGTGGGGCGGCGGCACGGTCCCACGGCCGGTTCGCCCCTGGTGGAGGGCCTCGGCGACGGCCCGGCTCTGCCGCTGGGCGGCGGCGAAGGTGTAGCCGGTGGAGGGGCGGGTGGCGCCGCCCGCGGTCCCGATCCGGAAGACGGCGGGGCCCGCCCGGCGGGCGAATCGGGCGTCGGTCATGGGGATGCCGCCCTGCTCGGCCGATTCCACGGTGAGCGGGCCGAGCGCCAGGACGTTCCGGGTGTAGTGGGTCAGGGCGGCCTCGTACGCCGCGGTGCTCAGCGGGGTACGGGAGAACTCGGTGTACTCGACCAGCGCCCGGTCGGCCGCCAGGGGCAGGACGTAGCCGAAGGCGAGCCCGTGGCGGGGCTGGGGGACGCGGAAGTCCATCAGGTCGGCGACGCCCGGGTCGAACCGGGCCTCCCGGGTGCGGACGAACCAGCCGCGGAAGTGCTGGAGCAGCCGGGTCCTGGCCGGTGGCAGGGTCCGCGGCGGGCGGGAGTCGAAGACGCGGCGGGCGCGGAGCGTCAGGGTCCGGCCGCCGGGTGTCGTACAGCGGACTTCCGCGCCCCCGGCGGTGCCGCGTACCTCGCCGGCCGTGGCGCGCACGATCCGGACGCCGGGAGTGGCGGCCAGCCGGGCGTGGACCAGCCGTTCGAAGTCGGTGGAGCGGAGCATGCGGTAGGTGAGCGGGGCCGGATCCACGGTGGTGGCCCGGCCGCCGGTGCCGTGCACCCGCAGCCGGGACCAGGAGGCGCTGACCGCCGCGTCGAAGTCCCCGGTGCCGTGGTCCCAGTAGCACCAGGTCCGTTCGGGGGGCCGCAGGGGGCCGTCGGGGGCCTCGACCAGGGTGATGGTGAAGGAGCCGTACGCGGCCAGCCGGTGGGCGAGGCCGAGACCGGACGCGCCGCCGCCGACGATGAGGACATCGCACGGCTCCGGGGCCCGGTCCGGATCCGATACCGGGACCGTTACCGGGTCCGGGACCGATGCCTGGTCCGGTTCCTGTTCCGATGCCTGGTCCGGTTCCGGAGCATGCGCGCCGGTGTGCTGCACATCCACTCCCACTCGCAGGGGCGGACCGGCCGCGGTCGGGCCGGTTCACCGTCTCTTCCGCGCGACCGCCGCCCGTGGATGCGGTGTTCCGCGATCCGGTGCGCCGGAGGGCGCGAAGCCTCACCAGAGCACGTTCGCCCCGGCGAGGCCAGGCGCCACCACGTGCGGGTACCCGAGCGGCGGCGCGCCTCACCCGTACACGGCCGACTCCACCGCCGCGACGGCCTCCGCCAGCCCGGGCGGGCGCGGCAGCCCCGGCACGGCCCGTCCGGCCCAGCCGGGGCCGAGCGTCAGTACGGCCGGTTTCCGGCGGGCGCCGCGCACCCCCCACTCCATGCCCGCGATATGCCCGGCCAGCGAGCCGCTGGCCGTGGTCCGGGACTGCGCCCAGAGTCCGACCACCGCGGGCCCGGTCCTCCGTACGGCCGTGACCAGGGATTCGGCCGGGACCGCGGCGCCGAACATCCGGACCGGAAGCCGCCGTTCGGCCAGTGCGGCTGCCAGCGCTTCGAGCGGCAGGGTGTGGTTCTCCCCGGGGACACAGGCGAGCACGGTGGTGGTGCCGGGACGGCCGGGCGCCACCGGCGGGGCATGGCGCCGGAGCGCGCCGGAGACGTGCCAGGACAGGAAGTGCTCGACCTCGACGTACCGCTCCCCCGAGGTCTCCCACTTGCGGCCGACGGCCTGGAGCGTCGGCATGATGACCTCCGTCCAGGCGGCGATCAGTCCGTGCTCCTCGACGGCGGTCCGCAGCAGGGTGTCGAGGGCGACGGCGTCGAGGCGCAGGGCGGCACGGGCGACGCCCTTGCACTCCTGTCGTACGTCGCCGAGTCGCAGCCCGGTAGCCGCACGGCTGCGTCCGGGGGTCCCGGAAGGTTCGGAAGGTGAGGAGGGCGTGGCACCCCGCTGAGCGGGCAGAACGCCCGGTTCCGTCCGGCCGAGGGCCAGCCGGGCGGCCTCCGCGGGGGCCAGGCCGGTCGCCGTCAGCGCGCACATGCGTTCCAGCCTGGCCAGGTCGCCGTCGGTCCAGCGGCGGTGGCGGCCACCGGCGCGCGCGGCGGGGCCGAGTCCGTAACGGCGGTCCCACGAGCGGATCGTCGTCGGCGCCACCCCCAGACGCCGCGCCACCTCGCCGGTGGTCAGCCCCCCGGCCCGGCCGTCGCGTCGGAGGTCGGTCCGTCCGGGGCCGTCGTGGTGACCGTCGTTGCCGTGACCGTCGTTGCGGTGACCGCCGTGGTCGTCGTCGCTCGTATCCACGGCGACACCTTACGACGCACAAACGACGCAAGTTGTCGGTATCGGCGCCGGTCACAAGACTGCCCGGGAGAAACCGGTGACGACGGCGGTGCGGCCCACCCGGGCCGCACCCGGTCGGCAACGGACCGAGTACGGCGCGGACGGCAGGGGGAAGGGGCCATGCCCACCAGCATTCGACGGACCGACACCCGCCTCGCGGCCGCGGGTGATCCGCCGCCGTCCCCCGGCCCGGGGGCGCGGCGCGGGCCCCGCCTCGCGGCCGCACCGGAACCTCGGTCCGACGAGGACCTCGCCCGCGGCCTGGCCGCCGCCGACGCGTATGCCTTCGCCGCGGTGTACCGGCGCTGGGGCGTACTCGTCCACACCATGGCCACCCGCTCGCTCGGTGACACCCACGAGGCCGAGGACGTGACCCAGCAGGTCTTTCTCGGTGCCTGGCGCGGACGGGACGGATACCGGTCGGAGCGCGGACCGCTCGGCGGCTGGCTCGTCGGTATCACCCGGCGCAAGATCGTCGACGCGCTGACGGCCCGGACCAGGCGGCTCACCCTGGTGGACGCCGTGGCCCGCGAAAACGGCGGGCGCCACCGGGACCGGGACCGGGACGAGGACTCACCGGACGCGGTCCTGAACCGGGTGCTCCTGACCGAAGCGCTGTCCCGGCTGCCGGACCATCAGCGCGAGGTCCTGCTGCTGGCGTTCTACGAGGACCTCACCCAGACCCAGATCGCCGAGCGCACCGGAATGCCGCTGGGCACGGTGAAGAGCCATACCCGGCGCGGCCTGCACCGGCTGCGCGAGGGCATCGAACAGGGCCGGGCGGACACGGACACGGACACCGGCACAAGGACGGACACCAGGACGGAGGCGGGGACGGACGCGGCGTAGCCCTTGGGCGCCGACCCCCGCCGGGTGCGCCTGTCACGCCCGTCTCGTCCCGCCGTCCGCGCGCCCCGGGAGACCGCCGAGGCCGGATGCCTCATGGGGCCGCACCCGCAAGGTCGGCGCCGGAGCTATCGGAGGGGGAGGCCGGTGGGCCCTCATGGCCCGCGCACGCGGGGGCGGCGGCCGCACCGCGAACCCCGGCCCGGTCGGCGGGCGGGGGGAAGGCGGGTCGGCGGGTCGGCGGGTCGGCGGGTCGGCGGGGAAGGCAACGGCCGGTGTCGGCCGTTGTTCAGACCGGCGGCCCGGCGGCACGGACCGCGGTACGGGCGATGTCGGGGAGCCCGGGGAGGGCCGCGGCCTCCCGGGGTTCATGGACCCGGGCCAGCGCGGTCAGCAGCAGGGCGACGGCGACCGCGCCGGGATCCGGCACGCCCGCCGAGTGACCGCCCGTGTAACTGGCCCGGCCGCGCCGGGCGGTGAGGGCGGCGGTGCGGTGGGCCCCGGCGATCGCGGCCCGGGCGGCGGCCGTCAGCGCGCCCGCCGCGGCGGCGGGAGCGGCGGGACCGGCGGCCAGGGTCTCCGCCGCGGGCGCCAGGGCATCGACGAGGGTGCAGTCGCCGGGGCGGGCGCCGCCGATGGCGGTGATCCGGTTCAGGGCCCGGCGCAGCGCGCCGCCGATCGCCGGAACGTCGGCCGCGGGGCCGTCCGCGCCGGGCGCCAGGGCGGTGAACAGCACCCCGAAGAGCGGGCCGCTGGAGCCGCCGACCCGGTCGCGGAAGGTTTCGGCGAGCGCCCCGGCGCCGGTGAG
This sequence comes from Streptomyces sp. NPDC003691, assembly GCF_053981115.1. Classification (NCBI taxonomy): domain Bacteria; kingdom Bacillati; phylum Actinomycetota; class Actinomycetes; order Kitasatosporales; family Streptomycetaceae; genus Streptomyces; species Streptomyces sp. NPDC003691. Next base: position 52,945 of record NZ_JBSFNQ010000049.1, read on the forward strand.
GCCCTGCCGGTCGGCGAGCTGGACGGCCGCGGCCACCCCGCCGCAGAAGTTGTCCCCGAAATCGCCGTCGCCCGTGGCCTGGTCGAGTGCGGTGAGGGCGGGGTGGACGAGCAGGCAGATGCGGTGGAGTTCGTCGAGGAAGGCCCGGTCGCCGGCCGGTCCCGCCGGCCGCCGGGCCGGGGCGCCCCGGTCACCGGCCGTGGGCTCCCCCGCCGCCGCGGCCGGAGCGGCGGCCCGGCCGGGCAGTCTCAGCGGGGTGTCCGTCGGGAAGTCCCAGAGGTTCGCCCAGCCGGGGGCCAGGGCGGTGAGGGTGATGCCGAAGCCCGCCATGTCGAGCGCCGCGGCATAGGTTCCGGCGGCCAGGGCGTGGACGGCCGCGCCGCGCGCGGTCAGCTCCCGGTGGACGAGCGCGCTCACGGCGCGCAGCTCCAGTTCGCCGGTGCCGCCGAGGCCCGATACGACGGCGATCACCCCGTGGCGGCCGGCGGGGACGCCGTCCAGGAGGCTGCCGGTCATCCGGGCGACGAGGTCTTCGACCCGGCCCGGTGCGCCGGTGTGCGCGGCGCGCTCGCCGTGTATGCCGATCCCGTAGTCGATTTCGTCCGGGCGGAGGAGGAACGCGGGTGCCCGGCGCAGCGGCTGGGTGTGTGCCCGGGCGCAGACGGCGAGGCTGCGGGAGGCGGCGGCGACCCGGGCGCCGAGCCCGGCGAGCGCGTCGAGTCCGGCGCCGCGGTCCGCCAGGGCGCCGAGGAGCTTCTCCACGACGAGGGCGGCGCCCGTGCCGCGCCGTCCGGTGGCCGCGGTGTCGGTGGCGAGGTCGTCGTCGACCACGACCTCGGCCACGGGGATCCCCTCGGCCCGGAGCCGGTCGGCGGCGAGCGCGAAGTTGATCCGGTCACCGGTGTAGTTCTTGACGATGTGGAGCACCCCGTCCCGGTGGTGCAGTGCGGCGGCGGCCCGGGAGGCCGCCGCGATCTGGGCACTGCCGGGTGAGGTGAAGACGGGGCCGGGGACGACGGCGTCCAGCCCGCCGCGGCCCAGAAGGCCGGTGTGCAGGGGTTCGTGGCCCGCGCCGCCCCCGGAGACCAGGGCGATGCGCCGCCGGAGCGCGGGGCGGGTGGCGAGCAGGAACAGCGGGTCGGGGTTCAGGGCGATCCCGGGATGGCTGAGCGCGAGCCCCTGGCACGCCGTCAGAACGGCTTCGTCTTCGGGGAGGAAGTAGCTCATCGTGCCTCCAAACGGGTGAGGGCGACGACGGTGCGACGCCTTCTGTCCACGCATCCGGAGAAACGCCGTACGGCCGGACGGGATCCGCTGCCGGTCGTAACGGGCGGCCGCCCACTGCGTGCCCCGGGGCTCCGAGCACCCGGAGCACAACACCGATGACGTTGAGCACGATACCGGGGGTCCGGGGGGTCCGCAGGCCCGCCGGCCGTCAAACGGTCAACGGAATCGGACCCGGTGCGGTGTTTTCCCCGGCGGGGCTCCGCCTTCGCTCAGCGGTTTGCGCCGATGTTTTTCAGCGGTCCGCTCCGCGCCAGTTCCCGGCCCAGGAGACGAGTTCCGGATCTTCCAGGGAAGCGACCCAGCCGTCCGCCAGTTGCAGACTCTCGGGGGCCGGATTCTCACCGATTCCGATCACGGGAATTCCCGCACTGACAGCCGAACGAATTCCGCAGAGCGAGTCCTCGAAGGCAAGGCATTCCGCGGGTTCGGCCGCGCACCTGGCCGCGGCCTCCGCGTAGACGTCGGGCTCCGGCTTGGGTCTGACCGGCCCGCCGGGGACGACGACATGACGGAAGTGGCGCAGCAGACCGGCGCCCGCGAGGCCGGTCTCCACCACGTCCTGGGGGCAGTTGCTGGCGACGGCGAGCGGCATCCGGTCCGCCGCGGACGCCACGAGTGCCGGGGCGCCCGGGCAGGTGACGGGCCGTGCCGCGGACAGCTCGCGGAAGGCTCCGAGCAGGGCGGCGGTCAGCTCGGCGGCCATCCCGGGACGCCCGGCCATGGTGGCCATGAGCCGGCCGCACTCCGTGTAGTGGACCCCCTGGGCCAGGTCCGTGAACTTCTCGTCCGGGATCACTCCGTGCTCCGCCAGCACTCTGTGCCGGGCGTCGACCCAGTGCTTCTCACTGTCCAGCAGCGTTCCGTCGCAGTCGAACACGACGGCCCGTGGCGACCAGTGCGGACTTCTGTTTCTCAGCATGCAGGCACCCTTCAAAGGGTTCTGAAGCGGATCGAACTCCGGAGTGGTTCCGCTCCGCGGAATCCACCGGGAACGGTTCGCGCATCGAGGGCGAACCCGGCCGGAGTCGACAAATGAACAAGCCGCAAGCTATTTCCCGCTAGAGCGACAAGTCAACAAAGTCCAAGAAAGTGACACAAGCGGAAAATGCGCGACACGCCCCCCATCTCATGCAAGTGCGATGATCACTCGGGGATCGGCGGAGAACGGCGCTCCGATGATTTTCGGCCCGGCGGACCCGCCGGAAGAAATAAACCGGTCGGCAACGGGCCGGTAATAGGTCGGCAATTTTCTTTTTACGCCGGACAGCGCTCCGAAAGGGACCTCTTCCCGCCCGGGTGCGGGAAGACGTTCCCCGGGGCAGGATCGGAGGGGTGCCGGGGTGCCGGAGGTGCGCGCCGGACGCGAGGAGGGCCGATGGTGCTGCAACCCGATCCGAACGTCGTTCGGGAGCTGATCCACCGCTACGACAAGCTCACCGCGCACGATGTGCCGCGGGCCGATTCGTCGACCCGGACCCGGATCGAGGGAATCGTCTACACCCTCCGTGTCATGACCGGCGCAGGTGACGAGACCAAGGCCGTGTCCGCCGCGCGCGGTCTGCTCGCGGGGCGGGACGGCGGGCCGCGCCGCTCCTGACCCCGGGGAGGCGGGCGGGGCCGGGCGGCCGGTTCAGTCGCAGGTGTTCCGGTACGGAACGTCCCTCAGCTGCGCCTTCCACTCGGCCCGTGACAGTCCGCCGCCCGTACGCGCGCAGACCGCCGCAGCCAGGGCCCCGGGGTCCAGGTCGTGCCGCGCGGGCCCCGAGTGCAGTCCCGCCGTGTGCAGCGTCCGGCCGTCCGCGGAGAAGGCGACGGAGAGGACCGGGTCGCCCGCCGTGGGCAGCGGCGAGCCGAGCGGCCGCCCGGACGCCACGTCCCAGAGCCGGACCCCTTCGGAGCCGCCCGCGGCCAGGGTCCGGCCGTCGGGTGTGAAGGCGAGGGCGGTGACCCGGGCGAAGGTGACCTGAACGACCGTTCCGGTCCGGCCGTCCTTCTGTACGGTCACCGACCGGGAGGTGTCCCGGCCCCCGCCGGACAGGGTGAGCAGACGGTGCCGGAGCCTGCCGTCCCAGAGGGTGACCCGCCCCAGGGGGCTGGCCACGGCCAGCCGCTCCCCGTCGGGGCTGAGCGCCGTCGTCGCCACCCCGTTCCCGTCCAGGATGCGCCGGACGGCGCGGCCGGTCCGGAGATCGGCGAAGGCTCCGCCGGAGCTGATCAGGCCCGTCGCGTCGCCGAGGACGGTGATCGCGTCACCGCCGATCCCGGGAAGGGCGCCGGAGTAGCGTCCGGCACCTGCCGTCCGCACGTCCCAGACGTCGATCAGCTCCCGGCCGTCGGCGCCGGTCCGGGGGGTGTAGAGGCGGTGGCCGTCGGCGCTGAGGGCGAAGGCGCCGACGGCCTCGCCGACGGCGTGGGGGCGGGTGTACGCGTGCGGACGGCGGCGCTCGACGTCCCAGACGGCGACCCGCCGCCGTACCGCGTCCCAGTGGGCGAACCGCTGCCCGTCGGCGCTGAACGCCGAGTGCAGCCGGCACTCCTGTGCCGGGCGGTCCGGTCCGGCGGTCCCGCCGGGCGGCGGCGCGCAGGGGCTGCCGGGCGGGGCACCGACGGTCCGGCCGGTGGCCGTGTCCAGCAGGGTGAACCCGCGTCCCGGCCCGGCCGGGCGGGCCAGCACCCGGCCGTCGGCGGTCAGCCGCTGCGGCAGGGCGGGCCGGGGGCTCCAGTCGTCGTCGGTGACCCGGTCGAGGCGCAGGGTCCGGACGGCGGTCTCGTCCCCGTTCGCGTAACGCAGCGCCCCGGGGCCGCGCCGGGGCAGGTCGAGGGCGAAGGTGTGGACGTCGTCGCCTTCGAGGGTGTGGCGGAACACGGGCGCGGCGGGGTAGGCGGGCCGCCACAGGAGGAGTTCGCCGGTGGTGGCGGCCAGCAGGAAGGTGCCGTCGTGGCTGAACCGCAGCGCGCCGGGGCGCTCCCCGGGCAGCTCGGCCAGTTCACGGCCGGTGCCGGTGTCCCAGCGCCGGATGCCCCGGTCGGTGGCGACGGCCGCCGTCCGGCCGTCCGGTGACAGGTCGAAGGCGCCGAGGGCGCACTCCGCGGGACCGCGCGCGGGCGCGGGCAGCGCGGTGCGTGCGGTGATGTCCCAGATCCCGAGCGGGCGTCCGGTGCCGCAGACGGCGACCCGGGTGCCGTCTGCGCTGACGGCCACCGCCTCGACGCCGTACCGGCCGCCGGTCCGCGCCACCAGGGTGCGGCGGCGCGCGCCCGTGTCCCACACCTCGGCCGTGCCGTCGGTCCGTGCCACGACGAGGACGCGTCCGCCGCGGGCGACGGTGAGTCCGGTGGGTTCGGCGGCCGGGATCCGGCCGCTGCTCCGGCCGGTGTGCAGATCCCGTACGCGTACGCCGCCGTTGCCGTCGGCCACGGCGAGGTGGCGGCCGTCCGGGCTGAGCGCGAAGGAGTCGTACGGGGAGGCTCCCGGGCCGGGATGGACCCGGGTACGGGGCCGGTCCGGGCCGCGCAGGTCCCAGCTGCGGATCCGGTCCTCTCGGACGAGGACGAGGGTCCGGCCGTCGGCCGAGAGAACGGGTGGGGTGTAGCCGGGTGCGGTGTCGTCGCGCGGACCGGCGCCGGGCCGGGGGCCGGTCAGCGATGGACCGCCGGGGTCCGCGGCGGGACCGGAGGCGGCAGGACCGGGGAGTGCGGGACCGTCGGAGAGTGACGGGCCGGAGGGCGCGGGACCGGAGGTTGCGGGCTCGGCGGCCGGGGTGCCGGGGCCGGCCGGGGCGGACCGGACCTCGGGAGTCGGACCGGCCGGGGCGGGACCGACTGCGGTAGTCCGTCCGGTTAACTCCTCCGGCAGTTCGAAGACGTCCTCCTCCCGCTGGGTCACCGCGCCGAGGAGCGCGGCCCGGGTCTCGGTGGTGTCGGCGAGCCGCCAGGCGGCGACACCGAGCCGCATGGCCTGCCGCGGGTCCGCGTACCGCAGCCCGTGGGCGACCTCCGCGATCCGCCGTGCCTCCGCCTCCCGGTGCCTGCGGTCTCCGGTCCGGTTCTGCTGCCAGGCCACGACCCCCGCGACCAGGGCGAGGGCGATCACCAGGGCACCGCCGGCCAGCAGGGCGCGGCGGCGCCGGCGCCGCGATGCGCGGAAGGCGCCGGACGCGGTGAGGAAGTCCAGCTCCGCCGGGGTGAGTACGGCGCGCGCCGCGGGTGCCGCGAAGTGTTCCTCCGCGGTGGCCAGCCGGGTGCCGGTGTACAGGGCGGCGGGTTCGCGGTCGAGCTCCTCCCAGGTCCGGGCGGCCTCGGTGAGCCTTCGCTGGGTACGGAGCCGCTCCCGGTCCTCGTCGATCCACCGCCCGAGCCGGGGCCATGCGGTGAGCAGGGCCTCGTGCGCCAGGTCGACGGTGCCGTCGTCGAGGGTGAGCAGCCGGGCCCCGGCGAGCCGTTCGACGACGACGGCGGTCCGGGCCGGGTCGCCGAAGGAGAGTTCGGCCCGGGGTACGGGCCGCCGGGTGTCCGGGGAGCCGTCGCCGGGGGTGACGAGCCGCAGCAGGATCGCGCGGGCGAGCCGCCGCTGCGGTTCGGAGAGCGCGGCGTGGATGTCCTCGGCGGTCCGGGCGATCGCCCCGTGGGCACCGCCGGACGCCTCGTAGGCGGCAGTGGTCAGCACCCGGCCGCGGCGGCGGCGCCAGGTCTCGCGCAGCGCGTGGGAGAGCAGCGGCAGTCCGCCGGGTTCGCCCTCGACCTCGGCGACGATGCGGCGGGTGACTTCGCGTTCGACGATCAGTGCGGCGCGCTGGGCGGGTCCGACGACGGCGCGGCGGAGTTCGGCCTGGCTCATCGGGCCGACGAGGAGGGACGCGGCGGAAAGTGCCTCGGCGAGTCCGCGGTGCGCGGCGCAGCGGCCGTAGAAGTCGGCCCGTACGGCGATGACGACGCGGAGCCCGGCGGCGGGGTCGCGGGCCGCGAGGAGCAGTTCGAGGAATCCGGCGCGCTCGGCGGGGTCCTCGCAGAGGGTGAAGACCTCCTCGAACTGGTCGACGACGACGAGTGTGTCGGGTGCCGTGCCGCCGCCGGTGGCGGCCGGGCCACGGAGTGCTGGGGGCGTCTCCGGCGGAACGGCCGCGGGAGCCGACGGCACCGCACCGGTCCGGGGCCGGGACCGGGCGTCACCCGAGCCGCGGGCCTCACGGCCGCCGACCGCCGCCGAAGACGCCTCCGGCACCCCGGACCCGGGGCGGACACCTGGTCCGGCCCCGGGTCCGGGTTCCTGACCCGGAGCCGGGGATGTTGTTCGGGGCCGTACCGCCAGCAGCTCGCCGTGCGTTCGCAGCGGGCGCGCGCCGGGCGTGAGCACCCGGATCGCCGCGAAGCGTCCGCGCTCCTCCCGCAGGGCGGGCACCAGCCCGGCCCTCAGCAGAGACGATTTTCCGCTGCCCGAAGGACCGAAGACGGCCGCGAAGCGGCGGTTTCCGACCAGTTCTGCCACCTCTGCGACCAGCCGTTCCCGGCCGAAGAACCGTTCGTGGTCGCCGGGTTCGAAGCGGGCCAGGCCCTGGTACGGGGAGTCCGCACCGCCGTCGTCGTCCGGGCCGGTCCCGGCCGCCGCCTGAGCCGCGTCGGCGGCCTCGTGCCAGCGGCGCTCCCACTCCGCACGGTCGCCCCCGCATGCCTCGGCGTAGGCGAGGGCCACCGCCAGCGACGGAAGCTGCTCGCCCGCGGCGGCCCGGGAGAGCGTGGGGACCGAGTACGGGACCCGGGCCGCCATGGCCCGGTAGGTGGGCCCGCCGGCCGTCGTGCGCAACTGCCGCAGTTCGTAGGCGAACCGCTGGACCGGCCCCCCGTCCGGGTCCAGCGGCGCCTCGGGACGCCCCACCTGCTCCGTTCCCCTCCCCCGTCACGGACATCACTCGCGCCCCGACTCTACTCACCCCCGCGCTCCGCGCTCTCCCCCGTATCGGTGAACTCCCCTGCCCGGCAGGGGATTCCGGAATCCCGGGGAGCCGCGGAGGGGAACCGGACGCGGACCGGTTCTCCCTCCGCTCTCCCCCCGGCCGCCGCCCCGCCCGGTGCCGTTCCGGCCCGCCGTGCCACGGCGGGCCGGGTCGGCGGTCGGCGGGCGGCGGGCGGCGGCGTCCTACGGCCGCACCGGCCTGTCAGGTGACGGTCTCCCACCAGTCCGAGCAGCTCGGGCCGTGGATGTACTGGGTGCTCCACTCCCCCCAGCAGACCCGGTACTGGAGGACGCTCAGTTCGGGGAAGTTCCGGTTGACGACCGTCCAGCCGTTGTTCGCCCCGTTGACGTCCCAGTCGTCCCCGGAACGGGTGGAGGTCCGCCACTGGATGACGGCGGAGTGGCCGTCGGCCTTGAGGTCGTTGATGTAGAAGTAGTCGCCGTGGGATTTGAAGTACCCCGCTCCGGAGTAGTCCGCGGCATAGAGCAACGGGCCGTCGGCCTGGGCGGGGGTGGTGGCGGTCCCGGTGAGCACCAGCGCCGCCAGACCGGCACTCCCGAGAAGGGCGGCTCTGCGCAGCTTCCCGGACCTGCCCTTCCCGACGTGGTCGGCGGTCCCGGCCCGGTTCTTCGTACGGATCACGATGTGTCCCCTCGTTCGCTGTCGGCGGCCGGTCGTGCCGCCGTCCCGATCAAGCTTTCGGCGGACCGGTAGTTGTTGCCCACCCCCGTTCACCAGGGGAAACAACCCAAGTGGGCGGTGACGCACAACAACAGCCAACAAAAGGGACAACGAACGCGGACGGTAACGGGGGTGACGGGGCGAAAGCCGGGTGACGGACGGGGTTCAACGGTCCCGCAGGCCCTCCAGAAACTCCGCGAGAGCGGTGTCGAACGCCCCGGGCCGCTCCATGTTCGGGTAGTGGGCCGCCCCTTCGACGAGGGCCGTCCGGCCGTCGGCGACCTCGCGCACCAGACGGCCGGCCATCCGGAGATGGTCCTCCGAGTCCAGGGCTCCGTTGACCGCCAGGACGGGCACGGTGATCCCGGACAGCCGCTCCCAGGTCCGGGGGACGGGAACCATGGCCACCGGCTCCCCGGCACGGTGCTTGCCGAGGGTGCGCACGACGGCGGCGCGCAGCCTGCCGACGACCCCGGGGTCGACCTCGCCGAGGGCACGGTGCGGACCGGCCGCGAAGTCGAGGAACCGTTCGACGCCGCCCGTGACGTCTCCTCCGGCCAGGGCCCGCTGGAAGTCCGTGAGGACCCCGGTGGTCCAGGGGTCGCGGAAGTCGGGCTCGCTGGTGCCCACCCCGCTCACCACCAGGGCCCGCACCAGCGCGGGGTGTTCCAGGGCGGTATCGGTGGCGATACTGCCGCCCATCGACAGGCCGACCAGGACGGCGGGGCCGCAGCCGAGCCCGCGGAGGAGCGCGGCCACATCGTCGGTGTGCCGGAAGGGGCGGGTCCCGTTGGCCGATCCGCCGTGCCCGCGGAGGTCCGGCGCGATCACCCGGTGGGTGCGCGCGAAGAAGTCGATCTGCTCCTCCCACATGGAGTGGTCCAGCAGGCCGCCGTGCAGCAGGACCAGCGGTTCGCCCGTGCCGCGGTCCTGGTGGACGAGGATGCCGTCACCGGTCGGGAACTCCTGCGGGCCGGGGTGCGGAGACGATTCCATCATGACAACCAAGGTGTCATCTTCGCGCGAGAATGACAACCAAGGTGTCATGATGGTGGGGTGACGAGAACCGGAGACACCCTGCCGCCCGACGAACTCGCCGAGCGCCTCACCGAGGTCCTCGGGCTGGCGGGCCTGCTCTATCGGCGGGTCCTGCGGAAGGTGGAACGGACGGCGCCGGAACAGGGGCTCTCCGTCGGGGTACGGGCGGTACTGGAGCTGCTGCGCGAGCACGGTCCGATGACCGTTCCGAGCATGAGCCGCTCCCAGGCCCTGAGCAGGCAGTTCGTCCAGCGGATGGTGAACGACGGGGTAACGCTCGGCCTGGTGGAGCAGTTCGTCAATCCGGCCCACCGGCGGTCACCGCTGATCGGTCTGACCGGGGCCGGGCGGGTGGCGATCACCGCGGTCACCGACCGGGAGAAGGCGGTGCTCAGCCGTACGGGCGGGGATCTCACGGACGCCGATGTCGAAGCCTGTGTCCGGGTGCTGGGCGGGATGCTCGCCCTGTTCGGCGACGGACCGGACGAAAGACAGGGCACCGGGCAGGGCGACCGGGACGACGGCCCGCACCGGAAGCGGAACGGGTAGCGGGACGGGTAGCGGGACGGAGCGGGGCGCGGCGAACCGCACCATGCCCTCATCGAGGAGGCGCTCGACGGCGCGCCCGCGTTCATCCGCCTCTACGACGGCCATTCGGCGCTGGTCAGCGCGGGGCCGGGGCGGGGGGCGCGGGCT
>NZ_JBSFNQ010000050.1:0-59890 GCF_053981115.1 Streptomyces sp. NPDC003691
CCTGCTCGTCGCCGCGACGGACCTGCTGAACCGGCACTGGGCCACCGGCCAGTCGTCGCTGGAGGACCAGCATCTGGGGGCGCTGCTGGCCTGGTCCGGGGCCCCGCCGCTGTTCCGTGTCCGGCCGCGCTACTTGTCGATGTCGCCGACGACGAAGAACAGCGACCCCAGGATCGCCACCATGTCGGCGACCAGCGTCCCCGGCAGCAGTACGGCCAGCGCCTGGATGTTGTTGTACGAGGCCGAACGCAGCTTCAGCCGGTACGGCGTCTTCTCGCCCTTGGAGACCAGGTAGTAGCCGTTGATCCCGAGGGGGTTCTCCGTCCAGGCGTACGTATGGCCCTCGGGCGCCTTCAGCACCTTCGGCAGCCGCTGGTTGACCGGCCCCGGCGGCAGACCGGCGAGCCGGTCCAGACAGGCGTCGGCCAGGTCCAGGGAGTTGTGCGTCTGGTCCAGCAGTACCTCGAAACGGGCCAGGCAGTCGCCTTCGGCCCTGGTCACGACCTTCAGGGTGTCCGCCAGCTCCCCGTACGCCAGATAGGGCTCGTCCCGCCGGAGGTCGAAGTCGACACCCGAGGCCCGGGCGATCGGCCCGCTGACCCCGTACGCGTGCACCGCGTCCGCGCCGAGCACCCCGACGCCCCGGGTACGGCCCCGGAAGATCTCGTTGCCGAGCACCAGCTTGTCGTAGACGTCCATCCGGGACCGGACATCGGCCACCGCCGCCCGCACCCGGCCCGCCCAGCCCGCCGGCAGGTCCTCCTTGAGCCCGCCGACCCGGTTGAACATGTAGTGCATCCGGCCGCCGGAGACCTCCTCCATCACGGTCTGGAGCTCCTCGCGCTCCCGGAAGGCATGGAAGACGGGCGTGATGCCGCCCAGCTCCAGCGGGTAGGAGCCGAGGAACATCAGATGGTTGAGCACCCGGTTCAGCTCGGCCAGCAGGGTCCGGATCCAGACCGCGCGCTCCGGCACCTCCATGCCGAGCATCCGCTCCACGGCCATCACGACGCCCAGCTCGTTCGAGAACGCCGACAGCCAGTCGTGGCGGTTGGCCAGCATGATGATCTGCCGGTAGTCGCGGGCCTCGAAGAGCTTCTCGGCACCGCGGTGCATATAGCCGACGACGGGTTCGGCCTGCTGGACGATCTCGCCGTCCAGTACGAGGCGGAGCCGGAGCACCCCGTGGGTGGACGGATGCTGGGGCCCGATGTTGAGCACCATGTCGGTGCTTTCCGCGGTCCCGCCGAGGCTGAACGTCGTCTCCGTCATGCGCTCAGTATCTCCCGCCGCGCGCCACGGCCTTTCCCGGTTCCCAGGCCGCCCGCCGGGGGCATTCCCCGGTCCCCTCCCTGGTCCCTTCCCCGGCCGGTCACCCGGCCCGATCCGCGAGCCCGCCCCCGGCCCGTTCCGTGCTCCGTTCCGGTCCCGCCCCGGCCCCGGACGGCGGGGGTACGGGCTGCCGCAGCCAGAGGAAGTCGCCGAGACCGCCGCGGGCAAGCAGCTCCGCCGCCTCCCCAGCCGCCGACAGCGCCCGCAGATACGCCCCGGGATCCGCGGAGGCCAGCGCCAGCGGCGGCCGGGCCGCGGTGATGCCAAGACCGGCCAGGGCCTCGCGCTGGGTGGTGAGCCGGGCCCCGGGCAGGGCGCAGGCGTCCAGGGCGACGTGCGAGGTCAGATCGCAGCTGCCGTCCGGTACCGGGGGCACCTCGCGCCCCGCGCGGAATCCCGTCAGGGTGCCGTACGGGGGCCGGGCCCCCGCGAGGTGCCCGTAGTCGACCGCGACCGCGAGACCGGCGCGCAGGGTCCCGACGGCCGCCGCCCACGCCTCGTCGCGCGGGCGGCCGATCTCGGCCCGCGACCCGGGCCCCTCCGGCGGCCACCAGCGGTCCAGCCAGTCGGCGTCCGGGCCGGTGACGGGCGGGCCGGGCCGCTCGCCGCCGTCGGCGCGGACCAGGACCAGCCGCGGTACGCCGTCCTCACCGGTCTCGGCGATGTCGACGGGCACATTGTCGAGCCACTCGTTCGCGAAGAGCAGCCCGCTCACCCCCTCGGGCGGCGTGTCCGTCCAGACGATCCGCGGATCCAGCCCCGCGGGCCGGGGCGCCAGCTCCACTGCGTACGCCCGTACCGCGAAGCCCTCGGGGAGCGCCGCCAGCACCCCGGTGACCAGCTCGCCCCGGCCCGCGCCCAGGTCGACGAAGGCGGGCGGACCGGCGGCGGGGTCCAGCGCGGCGGCCGTCTCCACCAGGAGCCGGGCCACGGCGGACGCGAAGAGCGGCGAGGCGTGCACGGAGGTCCGGAAGTGCCCCGCGGGCCCCTCGGGCCGCAGATAGAACCCGCCGGGCGCGCCGTACAGGGCCCGCTCGGTGGCCTCCCGCCAGGTGGCCCAGCCGCCTCCGGCGGCGGCCCGGTCCGCCGCGGGTTCTCCCGGCTCCCCGGGGCCCGGGGAGCCGTCCCGGGGACCGCCGGAGGCATCCCCCGGCGGGGCACCGGCCGGCCCGTCCCCGGAGGCCCGGCCCGCCGTCCCCGGGGTCCGGCTTTCTTCCGGGTGACATCCGCCTTCGCCGGCGCTCACCGGCCGGGTCTCTCTTTGGTCACCACTGTCACCGGTCACCACAGTCACCGCCGTCCCGGGCGGCCGGAGCGACCGCCGCCCGCCCGGCCCGCTCAGCCGTCCGGCCCGCACGGCTCCGACCAGGGGAATCGTCCGCCATACCGATCGTCTCCTCGTCCGCCACGACCAGCAGTCTCCACCTTGCGGAGTATGTCCTCACAGCCGGGATCGCTCTGGCGGTTGACCCCTACACCTGTCGGTCTTCCCTACGCTGGGTTACGTGCAGCGTCTCTATGACTTCCTCCGCAGACACCCCACGGGCGTCGACGCCTTCTGGGCCGTCGTCCTCCTGGGGTTTTCGGTTCTGGCGTGGGCCGACCCGGTCGGCCCGGGCGAGCAGTCATGGCTGATTCTGCCTCTGGGGCTGGGGATGGGCGTCGTGGTGGCGCTCCGCCGCCGGGCCCCGGAGAAGATGCTGGTGCTCGCCGCCGTCATCGGTGTCGTCCAGCTGGTGACCGGTGTCCCCCTGGGCCCCGGCAACTTCGCCATGCTGGTGATCATCTACACCGTCGCGGCCCAGTCCGGTCTGCGCTGGGCCTCCCGGTTCGCCCTGATCGGCGGATTGAGCGCGGCCACTTTCGCTCAGATCCGCTGGCCGCAGCCGGACACCACCGCCCTCGGCCAGATCTTCTTCACCATCATCCTGACGGTGCCGTTCGCCCTCGCCTGGGTCCTCGGCGACTCGGTCAGGACCCGGCGCGCCTACTTCGCCCAGCTGGAGGAGCGGGCCCACCGGCTGGAGAAGGAGCGCGAAGCGCAGTCCAAGGTCGCGGTGGCCGCCGAGCGGGCCCGGATCGCCCGGGAACTGCACGATGTCGTCGCGCACAACGTCTCCGTGATGGTGGTCCAGGCCGACGGCGCCGCCTATGTCCTGGACGCCGCCCCCGACCAGGCCAAGCAGGCCCTGGAGACCATCTCCACCACCGGCCGCCAGGCGCTGGCGGAGATGCGGCGGCTGCTCGGCGTACTGCGCACCGGCGACGACCCGGAGGGCGGGGAGTATGTGCCGCAGCCCGATGTCGGGCAGATCGAAGACCTGGTCGAACAGGTCCGCCGATCGGGCCTGACGGTCGACTTCAAGATCGAGGGGACGCCGCGGCAACTGCCGAGCGGCGTCGAGCTGACGGCGTACCGCATCGTCCAGGAAGCCCTGACGAACACCCGCAAGCACGGCGGCCCCGAGGTGGGGGCCAGCGTCCGGCTGGTCTACTTCGACGACGGACTCGGGCTGCTCGTCGAGGACGACGGCCGCGGTGCGACGCACGAGCTGTACGAGGACGGCGGCGCGGACGGACAGGGCCACGGGCTCATCGGTATGCGCGAACGCGTCGGTATGGTCGGCGGCACGCTGGACGCCGGGCCGCGCCCCGGCGGGGGCTTCCGGATCAGCGCGCTGCTCCCCCTCAGGACGGCCTGACCGGCCGGCCCGGCCGGGGCGCCGCACCGGCCCGCCCCGGTACCGGCACCGCACCGGCCAAGCACCGCACCGGCCGGCGACAGACAGAAGAGCACGACGGCTCACTACAGATAGAGGATCCTTCAGACATGTCCATCCGGGTGATGCTCGTCGACGACCAGGTACTGCTGCGGACCGGATTCCGGATGGTGCTCGCCGCCCAGCCCGATATGGAGGTCGTCGCGGAGGCGGGGGACGGGGCCGAGGCGATCGACATCCTCCGCGCCACCGCCGTCGACGTGGTCCTGATGGACGTCCGGATGCCGAGGCTGGACGGGGTGGAGGCCACCCGGCGGATCTGTGCCGAGCCGAACGCGCCCAAGGTGCTGATCCTGACCACCTTCGACCTCGACGAGTACGCGTTCTCCGGGCTGAAGGCCGGGGCCAGCGGGTTCATGCTCAAGGACGTACCGCCGGGAGAGCTGCTGGCGGCGATCCGCTCCGTGCACAGCGGGGACGCGGTGGTCGCGCCCTCGACCACACGACGGCTGCTGGACCGGTTCTCGCCCATGCTGCCGAGCCGCGGGGCCGAGCCCGCCAACAAGGACCTGGACCGGCTCACCGACCGCGAGCGCGAGGTGATGCTGCTTGTCGCGCAGGGCATGTCGAACGGCGAGATCGCGGCCCGGCTGGTGCTCTCCGAGGCCACCGTGAAGACGCATGTCGGCCGGATCCTGACCAAGCTGGGCCTGCGGGACCGGGTCCAGGTGGTGGTGCTGGCCTACGAGTCCGGCCTGGTCCGCGCGGGCGGCGGCCCGACCCGCTGAGACCCCGGCCGCTGGGACCCCGGCTGCCCGGATCCGGCCCCGGGGCGGGGCGCCGGGCTTAGGGTCGGGGGCATGCTGCTGTGGATCAACGGGCCCTTCGGGGGCGGCAAGACCCAGACCGCTTTCGAGCTGCGGCGCCGGCTGCCCGGCAGCTTCGTCTCCGACCCCGAGCGGGTGGGCTTCGGGCTGCACGGGATGACCCCCCGGTCCGTACGCGCCGACTTCCAGGACTACCCGGCCTGGCGCCAGGGAGTGTTCGAGGCCCTCGACCGGACGCTGCGGGAGTATCCCGGCACCGTCATCACCCCCATGACGGTGGTCGAGCCGCGCTACTTCCGCGAGACGGTCGGCAGACTGCGCGAGGCCGGGCACGAGGTGCACCACTTCGCGCTGCTCGCGGAGCGGGAGACGGTCCTCCGGCGGCTGCGGGAGCGCGGTCTCGGGCGGGGGCTGAAGAGCGAGAGCTTCGCCGTGGGCATGCTCGACCGCTGTCTGGACGGGCTGCGGGATCCGCTGTTCGCCGAGCACATCCGGACCGACGCGATCGGGGTGCCGCAGGTCGCCGACCGGATCGCGGCCGCCGCCGGGCTGACGCTGCGGCCGAACACGGACGGCCCGCTGACCCACCGGCTGCGCAAGGCCTGGACGGGCCTGCGGCATATCCGCATCGTCTGACCGGCGACCGGCGACCGGCGACCGGCGACCGGCGACCGGCGACCGGCGACCGGCGACGGGCGACCGGCGACGGGTGACCGGTGACCGGCGGCTTCCGCGGCGCTCCTCAGCGGAGTACGGCCTCCAGGAAGTCGCTGCCCAGCCTGGCGACGACGGCCACATCGAGCTGGTGCAGCACATAGCGGCCCCGGCGCCGGGTGGTGATCACCCCGGCCTTCTTCAGTACGGCCAGATGCCGGGAGACCTCGGGAGCGGTGATGCCGTGCGCCTCGGCCAGCTCGCTGGTGGTGTACGGGGTGCGGGCCAGATTGCGGCAGAGCTGGATGCGCATGGGGTGCGCGAGGGCCTCCATCCGGAGCTTCAGCAGCTCGACGGAGCCCGGCCCGGTGAATTCGGCGCCCCCGCCGACCGGGTAGAGGATCACCGGCCGCCAGGCGGGTGCGTGCAGCACCAGCAGATGGGGCCGGCCGAAGGCCGAGGGGACGAGCGTCAGCCCGGTGCCGACGGCCGGGTCCACCGCCGTGGTCCGGCCGGAGACGAGCTTGTCGACGGTGATCCGGGTCAGGCCCTCGTCCACCGAGACCGCGGGCGACACCGTGTGCAGCGCCTCGGCGAGGCCCTTGTGGCGCAGGATCTCCGCCTTGTGCCGGGCGTCAGCCGCGAGCTGCGGCGCCACCCGGCGCCAGGCGTCCGCGAAGAACGCCTCGTCGCAGTCCTCCAGCAGCCTGCGCAGCCAGGCCCGGAAGGCCGGGAGGTCGCCCAGCAGCTGCCGGGCGGCGGCCAGCACCTGGGGCCCGCGGGCGGCGGCCAGCGCCAGGGTCCGGTCCCGGTACACCGGATCGCCCAGCACATCGCCGCCCTTCCCGTACGACATACCGCAGGTGAAGTCGAGGGCGGCACCGGCGAACCGCTCGTCGTCGAGCCGGTCCATCAGGTCCAGCTCCTCGGCGAGCACCGCCCCCGGCCGCCGCGGGGTGGACAGCAGCCCGGCGAAGGGCATCAGCACATCGGAGTGGGTGGTCTGCCAGAGGAACCCGGCCTCGTGGAGACGGTCCGCGAGATCGGGGGAGAGCCCGGCGGCGGTGGCGGTCACCCAGCCGTGGAGCCCCGGATGGTGCCCGGGCGTGGACAGTGCGTGCAGGGCCATCCCCAGCTCCGCGAGGGGGGATATCTCGAAGGCGATGTGCTCCCGGGGCAGCCCGGCGATGTCGATGGTGACGCTCACGCACCCCATTCTGCGGGGCCGCCGGACGGCCCGGACAACGGTTGACGGGGGTCGTCAATCGACGTGACGGCGGTGCGGGGACGGGCGGAGCGTGAAGGACATGAACGCACTCCACCAGCACATGATCGACAGCTATCGGGCCACCGGCCACGGCACCCGTATCCCGCCCCGCCCGGGCACCCTCGACTGGCAGGCCGCTCGCGAACTCGTCTCCCAGGCCGCCCTGCCCCGCCGCCGGAGACGCTCCCTGCGGGAGCGCTGGGCGGGACGGCGCGGCCGGGGGGAGCCGGGGTGAGCGCACCCCGGGTCCCGTACGGGACGGGTCCGTACGGGGCCCGGGGTGCGCGGGGTCCGCAGCCCGTCCGGGCGGGACGGCCGTACGACCCGCGAGGCGCTGTTCAACGGCCGCCCCGGTCCCGCGGCTCCGGCCGCGGGCCCGCCCGGCGCGGCGGGCCTGTCGGACGGGCGTGCCATGCTGGCCGCGGCCGGGACCGGTGGGCGGGGTCGGACACGGCCCGAGAGATCAGGGGAGATACGGATGGATGCCGACTACTACGGGGCCGACAGCGAGAACGGGGACCGGATCGCCGACCCGTCGGAAGACGCGCTGTTCATGATGATCGGCGACCTCGACGAGTCCGGGAACACCTTCCTCCATATCCGGCCCGACGGGCCCGCCCCGGCCTGGTCCGCCACGGTGACCCTGGTGGGCACGGCGAAGGGGAACGTCTACGAGGTCGTCCGGCGCGACAGCGGGCGCAACGAGCACGAGGTCACCGTCTCGTCCGACCCCGACGACATCGCCCGCGGACTCACCATCTGGATGGCGGGCCGCGGCCTTCGCGGACCGAACGGCTGAACCACCCGCATCCGCTCAGCCGCCTGCCCGCCTGCCTGCCCGCCCGCATCCGCTCAGCCCGGCCGGCCGGCCCGCGGCTTCCCGGACCACCCGGGTCATGAAGTCCGCCACCGCCTCCTTCACATCGGTCTCCGTCCACTCCAGGCCCGCCCCGGTGACCGTCACCTCGGCCGCCGACACCCCCGGCACCCGGGGCTCGTCGGACCAGAAGTGGAAGAGGGTCGTCCCGCTCTCCTCCGACTGGGCGAGGGAGGCGGCGAGGAGCACCTCCGCCGGGTAGGGCAGCAGCACCGTGAACTGATGGGTGTGCGGTATGCCCGGGTGGACCCGGAACCAGGGCGCGGGCGACTCCGCGAAGGCAGCCGTCAGGGCGGCCGCGACCATCTTGGCCCGGGCCACGTACGAGGGGAGCTTCGGCAGCTCCCGCTCCAGACCGACGAGCGCCGCGAGCGCCGCCGGGAACTGCTGGAACAGCGTGCCCCCGTAGCGGTGGCGCCAGGCCCGGGCCTCCGCGGCCAGCTCCTCCGGGCCCGCCAGTGCCGCGCCCGAGAAACCGCCCAGCGACTTGTAGAACGACACGTACACACTGTCGGCGAGGGCCGCGATCTCGTGCAGCGGGCGGCCGAAGTGCGGCGGGCACTCCCACAGCCGCGCCCCGTCGAAGTGGACCACCGCGTCCCGCTCGCGGGCCGCCGCGGTGACCTCCGCCAGCTCCTCCCAGGACGGCAGGACGAACCCGGCGTCCCGCAGCGGCAGCTCCAGCATCAGGGCCCCGAACGGCTCCTCGAAATCACGGACCTCCCCGGCCGTCGGCAGCCGGGGCTCCGCCGTCGGATGCACCGTGCGCAGCCCGCTCAGCACCTGGAACGCGTCCCGCTCGTGCAGCTCGGGATGGGACATCGGATGCAGCGCCACCACCGGGCTGCCCGTCCGCCCGGCCCAGCAGCGCAGCGCGACCTGCTGCGCCATCGTGCCCGTCGGGAAGAAGACCGCGGCGGGCAGCCCCAGCAGCCCGGCCACCCGCTCCTCCAGCTCCCCGACCACCCCGTCGCCGTACCAGTCGGGACGGGTGTCCAGGTCGGTCACCCCGCCCGCCGCGGCCGACAGCGCCGCGAGATGCTCGCCCATCGTCAGCTCCACGGGGCGGCGGCAGAGCGTACGCTCCGCCGCCCGCCAGGCGGCCCGCCGCCGAGCTTGAAGATCCTTGTCGTCCGGCACTTCCGAGACCCCCGTCCAGATCAGTGCGAGCCCGCGCGGACACGGCGCGTCGACACGGCGCGTCCACCCGGATCCCGGCGGATCCGCCGCCGGGCCGTTCGCGATCACTTCGATGATTCACCAGTCCGCAATCACCGTCCACGCCTGTGGATAACTCGCCTGTGGACAACCGGAGGGGCGCCGACAGGGCTGGCGTAGCATGACGGAACATCGTCCGGTACCCCCCGCGGACTGGAACGGAAGGCCCCACCGCGTGAACGCTTCAGCCCCCCAGCAGCAACCGCCCGACCCCCGCGACCGCCCCGCCCGGCTGACCGTGGGCGTCGTCGGCGCAGGCCGGGTCGGACCCCCGCTCGCCGCCGCTCTCCGCCTCGCCGGACACCGTCCCGTCGCGGTCTCCGGAGTCTCGGACGCCTCCCGGCGCCGAGCCGCGGAGCTGCTCCCCGACGTTCCGCTGGTCCCGCCCGCCGAGGTGCTCGCCCGCGCCGAGCTGGTCCTGCTGACCGTCCCGGACGACGCGCTGCCCGCGCTGGTCGAAGGACTGGTCGGCACCAGCGCCGTCCGCCCCGGTCAGCTCCTCGTCCACACCTCCGGCCGGTACGGCACCGCGGTGCTCGACCCGGCGACCCGGGCCGGAGCGCTCCCGCTCGCCCTCCATCCGGCGATGACCTTCACCGGCACCGCCGTGGACGTCCAGCGGCTGGCGGGCTGCTCCTTCGGGGTGACCGCGCCCGAGCAGCTGCGGCTGGCCGCCGAGGCGCTGGTCATCGAGATGGGCGGCGAGCCCGAGTGGATCGCCGAGCAGGCCCGTCCGCTCTACCACGCCGCGCTCGCGCTGGGCGCGAACCACCTGGTCACCCTGGTGGCCCAGTCGATGGAGCTGCTCCGTGCCGCGGGTGTCGCCGCCCCCGACCGGATGCTCGGCCCCCTGCTCGGTGCCGCCCTCGACAATGCCCTGCGCTCGGGTGACGCGGCTCTTACCGGGCCCGTCGCCCGCGGTGACGCCGGTACGGTCGCGGCGCATGTCGCGGAGTTGCGCAAGCACGCCCCGGGGACGGTCGCCGGTTATCTGGCGATGGCCCGCACCACCGCGGACCGCGCCCTGGCGCACGGACTGCTCAAGCCCGAACTGGCCGAGGACCTGCTCGGTGTGCTGGCCGACGGCCGGGACCACCGCGACGGCGGCCGGGAGGACCGCGACGGGCAGGAGGGCGAGCGCCCATGAGCCGCGACCCCGGCCGGACCCCCGCCGAGTCACCGACGGCCCCCGAGGCTCCCGGGACCCTCAGGGCCCCCGAGGCATCCACGGCACCCACTGCACCCACTGCACCCACTGCACCCACTGCACCCACGGCACCCACGGCACCCGGGACACAGACCGTGCCCGAGGTGCCCGAGGGCCTTGTCCTGCTCCGGACCAAGGCGGAGCTGGCCGCGTACAACGCCGCCCCCGCCCCCCGTACCGCCGTCGTCATGACCATGGGCGCCCTCCACGAGGGCCACGCCACCCTGGTCCGCACCGCCAGGTCCCGGGCCGGTGCGGGCGGCCGGGTCGTCGTCACCGTCTTTGTGAACCCCCTCCAGTTCGGCGTGGGCGAGGACCTCGACCGCTACCCCCGCACCCTCGCCGCCGATCTGGTGGTCGCGGCCGCGGCCGGCGCGGACGCCGTCTTCGCCCCCTCCGCCGCCGAGATGTATCCCGGCGGCCGGCCGGAGGTCCGGATCACCGCGGGCCCGATGGGCGAGCGCCTCGAAGGCGCCAGCAGGCCCGGACACTTCGACGGCATGCTGACCGTCGTCGCCAAGCTCCTCCAGCTCACCCGCCCCGAGGTGGCCCTCTTCGGCCAGAAGGACGCCCAGCAGCTGGCGCTGATCCGCCGGATGGCCCACGATCTCGACTTCCCCGTGGAGATCGGCGGGGTGGAGACGGTCCGGGAGGCCGACGGCCTGGCGCTGTCGAGCCGTAACCGCTATCTCTCCGCCGCCGAGCGGCACACCGCGCTCGCCCTGTCCGCCGCGCTGTTCGCCGCCCGCGACCGGCTCGCCGCCCAGCAGGCCCTCTATGCCAGAGCGGCCTCCGGCAAACACCCCCAGGCCCGGGCCGAGGCGCTGTCGAAGATGGGCGAGGCCCGCGCCGCCGCCGATGCCGCGGCCGTCGCCCACGCGGGCCCCGGCGGTGCCGACGCGGTCCGGGCCGCCGCCCGTACCGTGCTCGACGACGCCGGTCGCGCCACCCCGCCGCTGACCGTCGACTATCTGGCCCTCGTCGACCCCGCCGACTTCACCGAGGTCCCCGACGACCACCGGGGCGAGGCCGTGCTCGCCGTCGCCGCCAGAGTCGGCAGCACCCGGCTGATCGACAACATCCCGCTGAGCTTCGGAGCCACCCCGTGACCGCCAGCCCCCGCCCCCCGGCGCCCCCCGCCCCCGGGATACGGCTCGACGCGCCCGCGCCCGGCTGGGCGATCGACGCCGATGTCGTGGTGGTCGGCTCCGGCGTCGCCGGACTTACCGCCGCCCTGCGCTGTGCCGCCACCGGCCTGTCGACCGTCGTCGTCACCAAGGCCCGGCTCGACGACGGCTCCACCCGCTGGGCCCAGGGCGGCATAGCCGCCGCCCTCGGTGAGGGCGACAGCCCCGAGCAGCATCTCGCCGACACCCTGGTCGCGGGCGCGGACCTGTGCGACGAGGAGGCCGTGCGGCTGCTCGTCACCGAGGGCCCGGACGCCGTCCGCAGACTGATCGCCTCCGGCGCGCACTTCGACACCTCCCCCGAGACCGGCGAGATCGAACTGACCCGCGAGGGCGGCCACCACCGCCGCCGGATCGCCCACGCGGGCGGCGACGCGACCGGCGCCGAGATCTCCCGCGCCCTGGTCGAGGCGGTCCGTACCGCCGGACTGCGCACCATCGAGAACGCCCTGGTGCTCGACCTCCTCACCGACGCCGCCGGGCGGACCGCGGGCATCAGCCTCCATGTCATGGGCGAGGGCCAGCACGACGGCGTCGGCGCCGTCCGCGCCCCGGCGGTCGTCCTCGCCACCGGCGGCATGGGCCAGATCTTCTCCGCCACCACCAACCCCGCCGTCTCCACCGGCGACGGTGTCGCGCTCGCCCTGCGCGCCGGAGCCGAGGTCTCCGACCTGGAGTTCGTCCAGTTCCACCCCACCGTGCTCTTCCTGGGCGCGGGCTCGGAGGGCCAGCAGCCGCTGGTGTCCGAAGCGGTACGGGGCGAGGGCGCCCATCTCGTCGACGCGTCCGGCACCCGCTTCATGCTCGGACAGCACGAGCTGGCCGAACTGGCGCCCCGGGACATCGTCGCCAAGGCGATCATGCGGCGGATGCGCGAACAGGGCGCCGACCACATGTACCTCGACGCCCGCCACTTCGGCGCGGAGATGTGGGAGCACCGCTTCCCGACCATCCTGGCCGCCTGCCGGGCCCACGGCTTCGACCCCGTCACCGAACCGATCCCCGTCGCCCC
The DNA here is from genome assembly GCF_053981115.1 of Streptomyces sp. NPDC003691. Taxonomy (NCBI): domain Bacteria; kingdom Bacillati; phylum Actinomycetota; class Actinomycetes; order Kitasatosporales; family Streptomycetaceae; genus Streptomyces; species Streptomyces sp. NPDC003691. Next base: position 12,302 of record NZ_JBSFNQ010000050.1, read on the forward strand.
CGCCGCGCACTACGCCTCCGGCGGCGTCCGGACCGATTCGTACGGCCGGACCACCGTCCCCGGTCTGTACGCCTGCGGGGAGGTCGCCTGTACGGGCGTTCACGGCGCGAACCGCCTCGCCTCGAACTCCCTCCTCGAAGGCCTCGTCTTCGCCGAGCGCATCGCCGCCGACATCGCCACGGACACGGCCACGGCCCCGGACAGCGCCCCGGACACGGCCCCGGACACGGCCGGTACCGCCGACAGCGCCGGGACCACCGGCACCACCGGCACCACCGGTGCGGCGCCCCCCGCCGCCCCGACCGTCCTCCCGCTGATCGACCCCGGCGCCCGCCCCCGGATCCAGCGGATCATGTCCCTCGGCGCGGGTGTCCTCCGCTCCGCCGCGAGCCTCACGGAAGCGGCCCGCGCGCTCGAAGCGATCCGGGCCGAGGCCGAGCCCGCGCCCGGCCGCGCGGCACCGGGAACCGGCGGCCACCCCGCCCCGGCCCCCGCTCCCGCCGCCCCGGCCCCCGATTCCGCCCCCGGCCCCGATTCCGCCCCCGGCCCCGATTCCGGACCGGGTTCCGGCTCCGGCCCGTACCCGGACCCGTCCTCCGCTACGGTCTCCGGTACGGTCAAGCCCGCCGTCCCCGGTGTTGACGCCTGGGAGACCACCAACCTCCTCTGCGTCGCCCGGGTCCTGACCGCCGCCGCGCTGGAACGCGAGGAGACCCGCGGCTGTCACTGGCGGGAGGACCGGCCCGACCGCGACGACACGGCCTGGCGGCGCCATCTGGTGATCCGTCTCGCCCCCGACCGGACGCTCGTCGTCCACCGCACCGAGAGCACCGCTCTCCCCCCGACATCCTCCAGGGAGCACCAGCCGTGAGCACGCCCGAAGAACGTCCGGTCCCCGTGGACGTACCCCTGATCCAGATCGGCACCGCCGCCTCGGCGGGCGGCGGCTGCGGGGACGCCTGCGGCTGCGGCCACGGCGGCTCGGCGGACGGCGGACCGGACGACGAGATGTACGAGTGCGGGCTGGACCCCGCCCTCGCCGTCCTGCTCGCCGAGGCCGGGCTCGACCCCGTCCAGGTCGAGGACATCGCACATCTCGCGCTCAGCGAGGACCTCGACGGCGGGCTGGACGTGACGAGCACGGCCACCGTCCCCGCCGACGCCGTCGCCACCGGCGACTTCACGGCCCGCGAGGCCGGCACGGTCGCGGGGATCCAGATCGCCGAGGCCGTGCTCTCCATCGTCGCCACCGACGAGTTCGAGGTCGAGCGGCACGTCGCCGACGGCGACCGCGTCGAGGCCGGGCAGAAGCTCCTCTCGGTCACCACCCGCACCCGGGAACTGCTCACCGGCGAGCGCAGCGCCCTCAACATCCTCTGCCGCCTCTCCGGTATCGCGACGGCCACCCGCGCCTGGGCGGACGCCCTGGAAGGCACCGGCGCCAGGGTCCGCGACACCCGTAAGACCACGCCCGGACTGCGCGCCCTGGAGAAGTACGCGGTGCGCTGCGGCGGCGGGGTCAACCACCGGATGTCCCTCTCGGACGCGGCCCTGGTCAAGGACAACCACGTGGTCGCGGCGGGCGGGATCGCCGAGGCGTTCAAGGCCGTACGGGACGTCTTCCCCGGCCTGCCGGTGGAGGTCGAGGCCGACACCCTGGACCAGGTCCGGGAGGTCGTCGAGGCGGGCGCGGACCTGATCCTCCTGGACAACTTCACCCCGGAGCAGACGGCGGAGGCCGTGGCCCTGGTCGCGGGCCGGGCGACGCTGGAATCCTCCGGCCGCCTCACCCTCGACAACGCCCGCGCCTACGCGGACACCGGCGTCGACTATCTCGCGGTGGGCGCGCTCACCCACTCGGCGCGCATCCTCGATATCGGTCTCGACCTGCGGGAACCCGATCCCGCCCCGGCCGGTGCCGACGCCCCCGCGGACCCCCGTGAGGCCGGTGCCTGATGCTGCTCACCATCGATGTCGGCAACACCCATATGGTTCTGGGCCTCTTCGACGGCGAGGAGATCGTCGAGCACTGGCGCATCTCCACCGACGCCCGCCGCACCGCCGACGAGCTGGCGGTCCTCCTCCAGGGGCTGATGGGCATGCACCCCCTGCTCGGGATGGAGCTGGGGGACGGCATCGAGGGCATCTGCATCTGCTCGACGGTCCCCGCCGTCCTCCACGAGCTGCGGGAGGTCACCCGCCGCTACTACGGGGACGTGCCGGCCATCCTCGTCGAGCCGGGCGTCAAGACCGGTGTGCCTGTCCTCACCGACCACCCCAAGGAGGTCGGTGCCGACCGCATCATCAACTCCGTCGCGGCGGTCGAGCTGTACGGCGGTCCGGCGATCGTCGTCGACTTCGGTACGGCGACGACGTTCGACGCGGTCAGCGCGCGCGGGGAGTACGTCGGCGGGGTCATCGCCCCGGGCATCGAGATCTCGGTGGACGCGCTCGGCGTCAAGGGCGCCCAGCTCCGCAAGATCGAACTGGCCCGGCCGCGGAGCGTCATCGGCAAGAACACCGTCGAGGCCATGCAGTCCGGCATCGTCTACGGCTTCGCGGGACAGGTCGACGGCGTGGTGCACCGGATGAAGCGCGAGCTGTCCCCGCAGGACCCCGACGAGGTCACCGTGATCGCGACGGGCGGGCTGGCGCCGATGGTGCTGGGGGAGTCGTCGGAGATCGACGAGCACGAGCCGTGGCTCACCCTGGTCGGGCTCCGTCTGGTCTACGAGCGCAACATCACGCGGCTGTAGTCCGCCCGCGCCCTGCCCCGGTCGTTCCCGGGCGCGCTCGTCCCGGCCGCGGCCGTTCCGCGTCCTGCCCCGGTTGCCCCGGGCCCGGCCGTCCCCGCCGCGGCCGTCCCGGTACCGGTCGCCCCTGCCCCGAGCCGCCTCCGAAGGGACGCGCCCGGGGAATGGGAATAGCCCGATATTGCCGAAAAGTGCCCGTATCGTCAGGCCATGCCCACGCCTTACGGATCCCGCGGCGGTATGGCCTTCAGCGCAGACGAGCTGCGTGTGCTCCGACGCGCCCTCGCCGTCGCCCTGCATCCCGTCCCCCTCGCCGACGAGGACGTCCAGGACTGTCTGCGGCTCGCGGACTCCGTCGACGAGGCGGCGCTGGAGGCCGGGCGGCTCCGCGCGTTCCTGCTCGCCGACCTCGGCCGGTACCGCTCCGCGCTGCCCGGTGCCGCCGCCGGGTATCTGGAGCTGCTCCAGGACGCGCTGGCCGCCGGATACGACCCCGGCCCGGAGGATCTGGCCGCCCTGCGCGGGCTCCGCGGGCATATCGCCGCCGAAGCCGTGCTGGAGCGGTGCCAGGTGCTGGCCGAGCGCTCCGTACGGGCCCGGCTCGCCGGACGGCGGGTCACGGCTCCCGGCCCCCGTACCCGGCTGCTCGCCCTGCCCGGCGGCCGGACCGGGGCCGCGGTGGTACGGGTCCCCGCCCCCACCCCCGCTCCTGTTCCTACCCCCGTCCCCGTCCCCGTCGCCGCCGCCGACGAGGGCCGGGGCGGGGACCAGGGCGGTGGCGACGGGGCGGAGGAGAAGCCCGCGCCGCGCCCCAAGCCCCGGCCGGCCCCGAAGCCCTCGCCCGAGCCGGCCGCCCCGCCGCCCGGCGAACGGCCGGTGCCCAAGCCGTCCGAGGTGTTCCCGCCGCGCCGCCGTCCCGTGCCCCCGCCCGGACAGCTGGCCACGGCCTGAGCTGCCCGAGGGGTCGTTCCGCGCCGCCGGGGCCGCCCCGGGCCCCCGGCGGCGCCGCGCAACGGCCCTTGGCTACCCTGAATCCATGGACTACGTATCGGCGCTCGTGCCTCCCGTGGTGATGGCCACCTTCTTCACGATCCTGATCGTCACGATCGTCAAGAGCCAGGGCGGCCCGAACAAGACCAAGGAAGACGCGTTCGTGGACGCGGCGCTCGCGCGCGCCGAGGCGGGCGGCCGGGACTCCGCGGGCGACGCCGCCGGAGCCAAGAGCGACTGACCCCGCTCCTCCGGGGGCACCCCGTTCTTCCGGGCGCACCCCGCCCGGAGCCGCGGGCTTCCCGAGCGGACGGACATCAGGACGTGCGACAGGCCACTGCGGCCCGTGGCGCGTCCTTTTTGTTCCACTATTGCGGAATATGTTGAGTTATCCATAGCTATCCGCAGTTTTACCGCTATGGTGGCAATGTGCCCCGTCAATTGGGAGAGCTCGAAGACGCGGTGATGACACGCGTCTGGCAATGGAACCGGCCGGTCACCGTCCGGGAAGTACTGGAAGACCTTCAACAGGACCGTTCCATCGCCTACACGACGGTCATGACCGTGATGGACAATCTCCATCAGAAGGGCTGGGTCCGGCGGGAAGTCGAAGGCCGCGCCTATCGATATACCGCGGTCTCCACCCGGGCCGCCTACTCGGCCGCTCTGATGAACGAGGCATGGGCCCAGAGCGACAACCCCGCGGCCGCCCTCGTCGCCTTCTTCGGGATGATGTCGCCCGAGCAGCGGGAAGCCCTCCAGGCCGCAGTCCGGATGGTCCAGACCGAACCCGCCCCGACCCCGGAAGAGGCGCCGGAACCAGCCGTACCGGAAGCCCCCGGAGAGGCCGCGGAAGGGACTCCGGAAGAGACCCCGGAAGTGACTCCGGAACCGGCCGCGCGGGAAGCGCCGGAGCAGCCCTCGGAAGAGACGCGGGAAGGGGCGCGGGAAGAGGCGCCGGAAGAGAGTCCGGAACAAGCCCCGGAAGAGAGTCCGGAACAAGCCCCGGAAGGTGCGCCGCGAGAGGCGCCGGAACAAGCCCCGGGAGAGACCGGCGCCGACCGCGGAGAGGCTGCCGACGAGGGTGAACCCCCGGGGCGATAGCGTCGGCCCATGTCGAATCCCGCAGCAAATGCCATCACCGTCCGCCGCGCCCGGACGGGCGATGTGCCGGCGGTCCGCAGGCTCCTCGACCCCTTCGTGTCCGCGGGCATCCTGCTCGACAAAGCGACTGTCACTCTTTACGAAGACATCCAGGAGTTCTGGGTGGCGGAACGGGACACGGACGCCGTCGTCGTCGGCTGCGGCGCGCTCCACGTCATGTGGGAAGACCTCGCGGAAGTGCGCACTCTCGCCGTCGACCCGCTCCACAAGGGATCCGGCATCGGCCATCTGCTGCTCGACAAGCTGTTGCACACCGCGCGCTGGCTCGGTGTCCGGCGGGTTTTCTGCCTCACCTTCGAAGTCGACTTCTTCGGCAAGCACGGCTTCGTCGAGATCGGTGAGACGCCGGTCGACGGAGATGTCTACACCGAGCTGCTGCGTTCCTATGACGAGGGCGTGGCCGAGTTCCTCGGACTCGAACGCGTGAAGCCGAACACCCTCGGCAACAGCCGCATGCTTCTCCAGCTCTGATCACCCGTCCGCGTGACCCCGCCGGGCATCACTCCGGCATCACCCGGGGCGATCCCTATGTCCGAATCGCGTACGTTTCCCGCCCTCTCCGGGATCTGAACCTGTCCCAAGGGTTTGAGTTTTCCAGAGAAAAGCGGTTTCCTTTCCGCGTACTGCATTTTCGATGAAAGGAAATCCGGTGGCACAGAAGGTTCAGGTCCTTCTTGTCGATGACCTCGACGGCGGCGAGGCGGACGAGACCGTGACGTTCGCGCTGGACGGCAAGACATACGAGATCGACCTCACCACCGCCAATGCGGACAAGCTCCGCTCGCTGCTGGAGCCGTACGCCAAGAACGGCCGGCGTACCGGTGGCCGCGCGTCCACGGGCCGCAGCAAGGGCCGGGCCGCGAGCGACAACAAGAACACCGCGGAAGTCCGTGCCTGGGCCAAGGCGAACGGTTACGAGGTCAACGACCGCGGCCGCGTCCCCGCCACGGTCCGCGAGGCGTACGAGAAGGCCAACGGCTGACAACGGCCGGCCGGGGCCGATCGGCGGGCGGCAGCGCCCTCTAATCGGCCGCGTATTCGCAGGCTGCGTATTCGTACACGTATCCGGTTCCGGTGGGCGGTCCGGTACGGGTATTCGTCCGCAGCAATCGGGCCCGGTGGCATTCCGTCGCCACCGTGTCCAGGAGTCTCACGAGATCGGGCCCCCGCAGACGTCCGGGGTGCCCGTCCGCTCCGCTGCCCGGCAGGCCGGGCAGCTCCGACTCCGGCTCGCGCCCCGGCGCGGGGGGCCGCAGCCATACGGCGGCCCCCCGGGAGCCCGTCCAGCGGGGCGGCAGGGGGGCGGCCATCCGGCCCCCCGCCCCCACGGCGGTCAGGTCCAGGGCGACCCCGCCCCACTCCAGCCAGGCCAGCAGGCCCGGCACCTCCTCGGCCGCCCCGGCGGCGACGAGCAGGCGCATCAGGTCCCCGTGCAGGGCGACCGGCCCGGTCCGTACACCCGCGGCCGCCCGCCGCAGTACGGCCGCGCCCGCGGCGGCGGGCAGTTCCAGTACGTCGAAGTCCAGCCCCGTGAGCAGCTGAGCCGGCGCACCGGGCCCGGCGCCCGCGGCGGTCCGCCAGCCGAGCCGGGTCTCGTACCAGTGCGCCACATCGGCTCCGGCGGGTCCGGAGCGGTCCGGGCGCCCGAGGGGCCTGCGCGGCGCCGGAAGGGCGCCCCGCGGCGGAAGCGGCCGCAGGGGCACCGGGGGCACCCGGGGCGGTGGAGACGGCGGCGGAGTCGGTACGGGCGGCGCTGCGCTCATGTCCCGGGAACTTCCGGAGCCGCCCGCGAGTTACGCAGAGTGCCGGACCGGCCGCGTTCCGTGCCCGAGTCGCGGGCGATCACGGGCGTTCGGCCCCCCGGTCTTGTTCGCCCGTAGCTGAGGGAACCGGGGCGCGCCGCATGGAGTGTCAGTGCTTACGGGTAAGACATTCCTAGTGAGGAGGGGCGACACGCTCGCACGGAGGCCGTGCGTTCGCCATCGGCGTACAGATGGTGAGAGTAACTGCCTGGCCTGCGGGAACATCGTCTCGCACCATCGGGTTGGAGCAGGTGTCGGCGTTCAGGGGTCAGGAGGCCACAGACGGGTGTCGGCAGTTGGAATGAGCGGTCCCCGCTTGCGGGACTAAGCTGCGGAAGGACAGGGAGGGGACCGACCCCTTACTGCCTGACCGCTCTGAGGAGCGATTAACGATGTTCGAGAGGTTCACCGACCGCGCGCGGCGGGTTGTCGTCCTGGCTCAGGAAGAAGCCCGGATGCTCAACCACAACTACATCGGCACCGAGCACATCCTCCTGGGCCTGATCCACGAGGGTGAGGGTGTCGCCGCTAAGGCCCTGGAGAGCCTCGGGATTTCGCTCGAGGCGGTCCGCCAGCAGGTTGAGGAGATCATCGGCCAGGGCCAGCAGGCCCCGTCCGGCCACATCCCCTTCACCCCCCGTGCCAAGAAGGTCCTGGAGCTGTCGCTCCGCGAGGCCCTCCAGCTCGGGCACAACTACATCGGCACCGAGCACATCCTGCTCGGCCTGATCCGCGAGGGCGAGGGCGTCGCCGCCCAGGTCCTGGTGAAGCTGGGCGCCGATCTGAACCGGGTCCGGCAGCAGGTCATCCAACTGCTCTCCGGGTACTCGGGCAAGGAGGCCGCCACCGCCGGCGGCCCCGCCGAGGGCACGCCTTCGACGTCCCTCGTCCTGGACCAGTTCGGCCGCAATCTCACCCAGGCCGCCCGCGAGTCCAAGCTCGACCCGGTCATCGGGCGCGAGAAGGAGATCGAGCGGGTCATGCAGGTGCTGTCCCGCCGCACCAAGAACAACCCCGTGCTCATCGGCGAGCCCGGCGTCGGCAAGACCGCCGTCGTCGAGGGCCTGGCGCAGGCCATCGTCAAGGGCGAGGTGCCCGAGACCCTCAAGGACAAGCACCTCTACACCCTCGACCTGGGCGCGCTGGTCGCCGGCTCCCGGTACCGCGGTGACTTCGAGGAGCGTCTGAAGAAGGTCCTCAAGGAGATCCGCACCCGCGGCGACATCATCCTGTTCATCGACGAGCTGCACACGCTCGTCGGCGCGGGTGCCGCCGAGGGCGCGATCGACGCCGCCTCCATCCTCAAGCCGATGCTGGCCCGTGGTGAGCTCCAGACCATCGGTGCCACGACGCTCGACGAGTACCGCAAGCACCTGGAGAAGGACGCCGCGCTGGAGCGCCGCTTCCAGCCGATCCAGGTCGCCGAGCCGTCGCTGCCGCACACCATCGAGATCCTCAAGGGCCTCCGCGACCGCTACGAGGCGCACCACCGGGTCTCCATCACCGACGAGGCGCTGGTCCAGGCCGCGACCCTGGCCGACCGGTACATCTCGGACCGCTTCCTGCCGGACAAGGCGATCGACCTGATCGACGAGGCCGGTTCCCGGATGCGCATCCGCCGGATGACCGCGCCGCCGGACCTCCGCGAGTTCGACGAGAAGATCGCGGGCGTCCGCCGCGACAAGGAGTCGGCCATCGACTCCCAGGACTTCGAGAAGGCGGCTTCCCTCCGCGACAAGGAGAAGCAGCTGCTGGCGGCGAAGGCCAAGCGGGAGAAGGAATGGAAGGCCGGCGACATGGACGTCGTCGCCGAGGTCGACGGTGAGCTGATCGCCGAAGTCCTGGCCACGGCGACCGGTATTCCGGTCTTCAAGCTGACCGAGGAGGAGTCCTCCCGTCTGCTCCGTATGGAGGACGAGCTCCACAAGCGCGTCATCGGGCAGAAGGACGCCATCAAGGCGCTCTCCCAGGCCATTCGCCGGACCCGTGCCGGTCTGAAGGACCCGAAGCGCCCCGGCGGCTCGTTCATCTTCGCCGGGCCGTCCGGTGTCGGTAAGACCGAGCTGTCCAAGACGCTCGCCGAATTCCTCTTCGGTGACGAGGACGCGCTGATCTCCCTCGACATGTCGGAGTTCAGCGAGAAGCACACGGTTTCCCGCCTCTTCGGCTCCCCGCCCGGATATGTGGGCTACGAGGAGGGCGGCCAGCTCACCGAGAAGGTGCGCCGCAAGCCGTTCTCCGTCGTCCTCTTCGACGAGGTCGAGAAGGCCCACCCCGATATCTTCAATTCCCTTCTGCAGATCCTGGAGGACGGCCGCCTGACCGACTCCCAGGGCCGGGTCGTGGACTTCAAGAACACGGTCATCATCATGACGACCAACCTCGGGACCCGGGACATCTCCAAGGGATTCAACCTCGGCTTCGCCGCCCAGGGTGACGTCAAGACCGGCTACGAGCGGATGAAGGCAAAGGTCAACGAGGAGCTGAAGCAGCACTTCCGCCCCGAGTTCCTGAACCGCGTCGACGACACCGTCGTCTTCCACCAGCTGTCCGAGGACGACATCATCCAGATCGTCGACCTCATGATCGCCAAGGTGGACGAGCGGCTGAAGGACCGCGATATGGGTCTGGAGCTCAGCTCCACGGCCAAGTCGCTCCTCGCCAAGCGGGGCTACGACCCCGTGCTGGGCGCCCGGCCGCTGCGCCGGACCATCCAGCGCGAGATCGAGGACATCCTCTCGGAGAAGATCCTCTTCGGCGAGCTGCGGCCCGGTCACATTGTGGTCGTCGACACCGAGGGCGAGGGCGAGGAGAAGAAGTTCGTCTTCCGCGGCGAGGAGAAGGCCGCGCTCCCCGATGTGCCCCCGATCGAGCAGGCGGCCGGCGGCGCCGGACCGAACCTGTCGAAGGACGCGTAACACCGCCGCGGGGACAGCCCCCCGCACGGTGACACCGCCGAGGCGGTGACGGCCGTGGCCCCGGCCCGTACGGACTCCGTACGGGCCGGGGCCACGGTTTTTTCACGCGGTCTTTCTTCTGCGGCCCCCTCAGGGGAGCCCGCTCAGGGGCCGGGGCCGGTGACCAGGCGGATCAGATGGGTGGTGGGCTTCCGGGCCTCCGGCGGGATCAGGTCGGCGGGCGGCAGCAGCCGGAGGACATCACTGCCGAGGGCCGCCAGGGACTCGGCCGTCCCGTGGTCGCGCGGCGGCAGGAGGGTGCGGACGGCTTTGTCCAGGGCCCCGCGGACCTCGGGGGCCAGCCGCGCGTTCTCGGCGCAGCGCCCCGCCAGGACGTACAGCCTTGTCCGCTCGTCCTCGTCGGGGACGGCCGAACCGATCAGGAGCAGTCCCCTGATCAGCCGGGCCAGCGCCTGCGGGCCGCAGTGCCCGCCCGCGAGCAGGACGACTCCGGACCACTCCTCGTCGGGGGCATGGGCGATCAGCTCGTCCACCGCGTCCTCCTCGACGAGCGCCTTCGCCGCGAGGAATTCCTGGAGCGGTCGGTGGACGAAGCGGAGGGAGCCGTCGGCCGCCTCCACCAGGACGCCGCTGCGGTGCAGGAGGTGCCGGAGGACCTGCTCGGCGGTGCCCCGGGCGTTCAGCTCCGGCATCCGGGAGAGCAGCCGGTCGATCTGGGCGATCGCCCGGGCCCGGGAGATCTCGCTCCAGCCGGACCGCACCTGCCAGGCGGCGATGCGCTGGAGGACCTGGAAGCATTCGCCCGCCGACATCCGGATGCCTTCGGGCTCCCCGGACCGGCCGACCGCCCGGCGGGCGTCGCGTTCGCCCAGCAGCAGCTCCAGTGCCTCCCGGTACAGCGTCCAGGGGCCGTGGGGGAGGCGGCCGTCGTACTGGGTGTGGAGGGCGCAGACGAGGGTGCAGAGCAGCGGGGTCCGGGCGAAGTCCCGGAGGGAGCGGTCCCGGCCGAGCCATCGGAGCAGACGCTGTTCCAGCGGGAGACCGTCGCCGTCGTGGCCCGTGTCGGCCTCGGTGGCCCGGTGCCAGGCGGAGACGAACATCTCCAGGTCGAAAGTGCCCATCGGGAGGAGCCGTACCTCGGCGAAGCCTTCGGCGGCCAGCCAGCCGGTGGCGACGGCATGCGGCCGGACGGTGGTGACACAGCGGTTCCCCGGGAAGTGCCCGAGGAGTCCGGTGAGCCACCGGCGGGCCGCTTCCCGGTCGGCCTCCGGCAGTTCGTCCACGCCGTCGGCCAGGAGCAGGGCCCGGCCCTCCGACAGGACGCGCAGCGCCCAGCCCTCGGGGGGCCGGGGGAACTCCGGCGGCAGCGGCAGCGGATCACCGGGACCGGGGAAGTCCGCGCCCGGGGCGCGCAGGGCCCGCAGCGGGAGGAGGAAGGGCACCAGGGGGCCGGTGCCGTAGGGGGACGCTCCGGTGGCAGTGCGGACCGCGAGCCGGGTGAGCAGGGTGGTCTTTCCGGAGCCCGGCTCGCCGCGCAGCAGGATCCGGGGGCGGTCGGTGAGCAGCGATTCGACCAGGAATCTGACCGAGGGGCCCGCCGAGGGATCCTCGACGACACCCTCCAGGTCCAGATAGGCGGTGTCGAGGTCCCATTGCGACGGAACCGCCGGGAGGCCGTCGATACCGAGGACCCGGGTACGGCGGTAGGTGTCGGCGAGGGCTTCGGCGTACTCCCGTTCGTACCGGTCGTCCGCGGACTCCCGGGGGACGATCAGGTTCCGGGACGGGTCCAGCCAGGGGGCCAGTGCGCGGAGCCCCGGGTGCTCGGCCAGTCGCCGGAGGGGGAGGCAGTGGGCGCGGATCCGGCCTTCGTGGTTGGCGAGCCACTGGACCAGGCCGACGAGGGTGCCCCCGGCGAAGACGGGGGCGCCGAGCAGGCCGCCGAGGGCGCCGAGCCGGAGGGGTTCGAGGGGCGGGCGGGTCTCGAAGTCGAAGAGCAGTGTGCCCGGGTCGGCGACCGAGCGGAGCGTGCCGGTGTAGCTGCGGATGTCGAGCCGGTCCCGGTCCCGGTCCCGGGTCGGCATCGTGTGGCAGCCGGTGATCCGGCCCGTGACGGGAGGGCCGGGGGCGAGGGCGCCGAACCGGGGCTGGAAGCCGAGCCGGCCGTCCCCGGCGAGCAGGACGGCCGCGTCCAGCGCGGAGTCCGACCAGAGCACCGGCAGGTCCGGCCCGGCGTTGCCCCGCGGGCCGGTGACCCCGGCCGCCGTCCGTTGGCCGACGATACGGGCGCTGGTCAGGACGAGATGCGGGGAGATCCGCACCCCGGTGCCCAGACCCTCGCCCCGGACCTGCACCACCAGTGCCTCCCGGCCGGGACCGGGACCTGGGCCGGGTCCGGCGTCGGTCACGGCAGGTCCGGTCCGGGGCCGGAGCGGCCGAAGTCGCTGGTGTCGCCGAGGTCGTCGTTGCCGACCAGCCAGGCGCCGCCGGTCTGCGGGTTCTGCGGTTTCAGGGTGAGGGCCACCCGGTGGGTGCTGGTGGAGCCGCGGGTGTGGTCGGCGCCCGCGTCCACCACCCAGGCCTTCACCCGGCCCCCGGCGGTGGTGTCGCGGCGCAGTTCGACGGTGAACTCCAGCTCGATGTCGCCCACCTGGAACTGGAGGGCGGAGCCTTCGCCGCGCCCGGCCGCGGTGAGCAGCTGGGTGCGGACGGCGTCGACGGCGTCGGCCAGGTCGATCAGGGGGGAGACGGCGTCGGCGGTGGTCATGGGGTCACCTTTCCCGGGGAGTTGCGGCTGATCAGGGGGAAGGCCAGCCGACTGCCGAAGTGTTCATGGCCGGTCAGCCGGAGCTGGGCGAGGTCCGTGCAGTAGATGTCGATGCGCAGGCGCGGGGAGGCGCCGTGCAGCGGGGTGAGGTCGATCTCGTAGGGCTGGGTTCCGGTCGGCGGGGTGAACTGAAGGGCCCTCAGCTTCGGGAAGGCGCGGGCGATGGTCTCGGTGTCGGGAGCCGGTGGGGTGTTGAAGAGGACCAGGCTTCTGATCCTGGTCGAGAGTACGGCGGCGCTGTCCAGCTCCACCCGGAAGTCCAGCCGCAGGGAGCGCAGGGTGGGGACCCGGTTGGTCGTGGTGAGCAGTGAGGAGAGCCGGGCCGGAGCGCTCAGCAGCAGGCCCTCGGGTGCCCAGAGTTCCAGGGCGCGGTACGGCAGCTCCTTGTCGTCGACGACATGGAGGTGTTCGACCGTGGGCCGGGGTCCGTAGAGGCTCAGTATCTGGGCGTCGGCGGTGAACGAGACGAAGCGGTGGGTCCCCAGGGTGCTCAGCGAGGTGAGTGCGGGGCAGTCGCGCAGGGCCAGGTGGACGACGGACCGCCGTTCGGCGATCACCCGGAGATCGGTGAGCGCGGAGTTGCCGATGAACGAGGCGCCGAGCAGCCCGGTCGCCGGCAGGGCGGCGTCCAGGTCCCGCGACGTATGGTCGCCGTAGACCATCACGGAGGTCACCGGCCCGAGGCTGGTGAGCAGGGCGAGGTGTTCCGGTGTCGGTACGGGGACGTCCACGTCGTCCAGCGCGATCCGGGACAGCACCTCGTCGGCGTACCGCCGGGCCGGGAAGCTGCGCCAGGCGAGCGCGAGGGCGTTACGGGTCCGGTGGTCGCCGACCCCGGTGAATTCGCGCAGCCGGGGGATCGCGGACTCGTCGCCGACCCGCGCGTAGACGCTGACGACCATCTCGTCGAGGGCCGGGTCACCGGTGGGGCCGGGCAGCAGCGGGAGGACGTAGTCGCCGAGTTCGGCGAGGAGATGGGATTCGGCGTCGTTCCCGGGCGGCATCACGCTCCGTACCGCCTGTTCGGCCCGGGCCCGGGTCTCGGCGTCCAGGAAGACGGCGTTGGCGGCGCACTGGCCGGCCAGGATCAGCAGGGCGCGGGCCCGGGCCGCGGGGAGTTCGGGGGCGCTGTCGATGAGTCCGTGGACCAGCCGCGCGCCCCGGCGTTCGAGATGGCCGACGGCGAGCAGGACGACATCGCGCCAGAGCTCGTCGCGGGCGCGGGCGACGAGTTCGCCGATGCTGTTGGTCTCGGCCAGCTCCTTCGCGGCCAGATAGTCCTGGAAGGTGCGGTGGATGAACTGGATGGAGTCGCCGGTGCGCTGCTGGAGGAGCCCGCTGCGGTTGATCAGATGGACCAGGATCCCGCGGGCGTCGGCCTGCTCCCGCACCTGGGGCATAAAGCCCGTGGCCTGGTCGATGCGCTGGACGGCCTCCTCGGGGGTGAACTGGGTCTGGCCGCAGCGCACCAGCCAGACGGCGATGTGCTGGAGCAGCAGCTTGTGCTCGTCGACGCCGATGGTGAGCCCCTCGGGGGCGTCGATGCCGCGTTCGCGGTCGCGTTTGCCGAGCAGCATGTCGAGGGTGGCGCGGTAGAGGTCCCAGCGGGTGTGGGGGAGCCGGCCGCGGCGTTTGCGGTGGAGCGCGCAGATCACGGCGCAGAGCAGGGGGGTACGGGCGAGATCGCGCAGCACCCGGTTGCCGGTGAACTCGCGGACGAGCCGTTGCCGCAGCTCGTCCAGGCGCCCGGCCTCGGCGGCGGCGCGGGCGTGGTCGAGTCCGGCGTATTCGAGCTGGGCGGCGCGGTGCCAGGCGGTGACGAAGGCGGTGATGTCGTCGTCGCTCATCGGCAGGAGCAGCAGATCGGTGAAGCCCTCGCCGGTGAGCCAGTCCTTTTCGACGGCGCCGGGGCGGACGGTGGCCAGACAGCGGGTGTCGGGGTGGCGGGTGAGGAGCCGGGTCAGCCAGGTGCGGGCCCGGTCGCGGTCGGCCTGGGGGAGTTCGTCGAGGCCGTCGACGAGGAGGAGGCCGCGGCCGGACGCGAGGATGCGTTCCGCCCAGCCGTCGGGGGCGCGGCCGACGGCCAGGCCGGCGATGTGGCCGAGGTCGTCGGGGGCGGGGAAACCGGTGCCGTGGGCCCGGATGCTGCGCATCGGGACGACCAGCGGGATCAGGCCGTTCAGCTCCGCCAGGGGATCGGGGAGGGTGCCGCAGGCGGCGTGTGCGGCCAGCCACCAGACCAGGGTGGTCTTGCCGGCCCCGGCCTCGCCGCGGAGCAGGATGCGGTTGCTGCGGCCGAGTAACTGCTCCACCCGGCGGGGCCGGTCGTCGAGGTCGGGGCCGGGGAAGACCCGGAGCTTGGCCGCGGTGGTGAGGTCCGCCCGGGTGAGCCGCCGCTCGGGGTCGAGCCGGGGGCGGGCGTCCGGTTCGTCGGCGATCGCCTCCCGCAGTTCGTCCAGCAGCTTCCGGGGACTGCGGCGGGTCTCCTCGTCGCGGCCGGTCGCCTCCAGGCTGAGGTAGGCGGTGTCCAGGTCCCAGTTGGATTCGCTGACGCCCAGCTCGTCGATGCCGAAGACCTCCGTCTTGGCGTACTGGGCTTTCACCGCGTCCGCGTACCGCTCCTCGAAGGGGGCGTCGGCGGGGTCGAAGCCGGACATCCGCTCCAGCCGGGGGGTGACCGGGAGACCGCCGAAGGCCCAGTTCGCCAGGGCGTCGATGGGGACGGCTTCGAGCTGCTGGCCATGGGCGCCGCTGACCCCGGCGACGATGCCGAGGAGGACGGGGCCGGCGAGGACGGGGGCGCCGGAGAGCCCGGCGAGGGGGGAGCGGCCGTCGGGCAGCGGGGGGCCCGGGGTGTGGTCGAGCCAGAGGGTGAGGGCGCCGCGGGCCTGTCCGGCGGCGGGCAGGACGGTGCCCGTGTACTGGCCGAAGTCGAGCTTGTTGCCGCCGTAGCGCTGATGGCCGGGGAAGCCGGTGGTCTGGATGCCGTGCAGGGGATCGTCCCTGGTCAGGGCGGCGATACGGAGGAGCCCCAGGCGGTCGGCGGAGACGATGTCCTCGGTCGCGCGCAGCAGGACGGCATCCCGGCCGGGCCAGACCTTGACCACGTCGCAGGGGAAGGAGCGGGTGCTGGTCAGATGCAGCACGCTCGGCCCGCCCTGGACGCCCTGGAGGACATGTGCGCAGGTCAGCACGTGTCTGGGGGTGAGGAGCACGCCGCTGCCCTGCCGGCTGCCGAAGACGGCGACGACTCGCATGGAAGGGCCGTTCCGCACGCTTTCCACCCCCGTTTTCGCCCCCGTTTCCCCCTCCGACATTAGTGGTGCGGGCCACAATGCCGCCGTCGAATCGGTGACAAGGCACACAGGCCGTTCCGGGCCTACTAGCCGCTTTAGGAGCGGGGCCCGAGGGGGCCGGGGGCGCCCGGGGCGGTGCGGGACCGGGGCGGGGGCCGGGCAGGGGCCGGTCGGCGGGCCGGGGGCGGCGGGGCCCGGCCCGGAGGGGTGGCGGAGCGCCGGAAGCACCGGAGGTACAAGGGCTTAAACCCCAATTCGCAGGGGAAATTTCCGGCTTTTCGATCATGCATGAACGAAATGATCGAAAGGTGTCAATGGGTTGAATCACTCCGCCGCCGCTACGACGGAATGTCGTAGTTGGGGGGTTTGAGGTGAAGTGCCGGGGTCGGTTACCAAGGGATGGCAACACCGCATCCCGGCGCAATTCCGCGTCGGGTCACTTTCTGCCCGGAGGCATTTCTCTTATGACGCGCGTCACTTCCCGTCTTCCCCGCCCGGCGTTTCTCCGTACCCGCGCCGGGATCCTGGTTGCAGGCCTGGGAGCAACCGCCGTGCTCGGAACGGGCGCCGCGTTTGCCGTAGAGGCCACCGGCTCCCCGTCCACCGCCCCGGTCAAGGCCGCCGAGAAGGCGCCCGCGGCCGCCAAGCCCGCCGCGCCGGTCAAGGCCGTCCCGCAGTCCGCCCCCAAGGCGGCTCCGCAGGCCGCGCCCAAGCCCGCCGCCCCGCAGGCCGCCGCCCCGTCCTGGGTGAAGCCGCTCGCCTCGTACTCGCTGAGCGCGACGTACGGCAAGGCCGGCAACATGTGGGCCAGCAACCACTCCGGCCAGGACTTCGCCGTCCCGACCGGCACCCCGGTCGTCTCCATCGGCGCCGGTACCGTCGTGAAGGCCGGCCCGAACGGCGCCGGTGACGGTCCCGCCTACGGCAACGCCGTCGTCGTCAAGCACAACAACGGCATGTACTCGCAGTACGCCCACCTCTCCACGGTGAACGTCTCCGCGGGCCAGACCGTCAAGGCCGGTCAGCTGATCGCCAAGTCCGGCAACACCGGCAACTCCAGCGGTCCGCACCTGCACATGGAGATCCGTACGACCCCGAACTACGGCAGCTCCGTCGACCCGGTCAGCTTCCTGCGTTCCGTCGGCGTCTCCCTCTGATCAGGGAGTACGCGACCGCGCACCGGCCGTGACGGCCTGCGCCCCCGTTGTGCCACGACCCCGAGGACGGCTTCCCCGCCGCCTCGGGGTCGTGGCGTTTCCACGGCGCTCGCGGGCACCCGGGAAGCCCCGTGAGCCCCGGAGTCCCGTGAGCCCCGGAGTCCCGTGAGCCCCGGGCTCCGGCTCCACGGCCACCCGGGCGCTCGTGGGCACCCGCGGCCACCCGGGCGCCGTGCGCCCGCGGCCGGTCAGCGCTCCAGGGCCCGCAGCTCGTCCTCCGGCAGCATCGGGAAGCTGCCCGTGCTCGTCGGAGCGTGTTCGGGCAGCCACAGCACGGCGATCGCGCCGCCCGCCTCCGCGAGGCCCTTCACCGCGCCCGCCGCGCCCGCGGAGCCCGCGGGATCCGCCGGAGTCCCCGCCGGGTCCCGCCCGGCATCCTTCGCCGAAGCCCCCGAAGCCCCCGAAGCCCCCGAAGCCCCCGAAGCCCCCGAAGCGCCCGCGGCCCGGGGCGCCGGTCCGCCCGGCCCGGCGTTGCGGAAGGTCAGCCGGGCCCCCAGCACCCGCGCCTGCCCCGCCGCGATCGTCAGCCCCAGCCCGTGACCGGTGCCCGCCCGGTCGCTCGCCCCGGTACGGAACCGGCTCGGGCCCTCCCGCAGCAGCGCCTCCGGGAAACCGGGCCCGTGGTCCCGTACCCGGACCACCCGGCCCTCCACCGTGACCTCCACCGGCGCCGCCCCGTACTTCACGGCGTTCGTCAGCAGGTTCAGCAGGATCCGCTCCAGCCGCCGCGGATCCGTCGCCACCCACGACTCGTGGACCACCAGAACCCGGACATCCGGATTGAGCAGGGCCACCCGGCGGCTGACGAACTCCCCGAGGGCGATGTCCTGGAGCTCCGCCCGCTCGGAAGCGCCGTCGAGCCGCGCCACCTCCAGCACGTCCTCCACCAGGGTCCGCAGCGCCTGCGCCCGGTCCCGGACCAGCTCCGACGGCCGCCCCGGCGGCAGCAGCTCGGCCGCCGTCAGCAGCCCGGTCACCGGGGTCCGCAGCTCGTGCGCGATATCGGCGGTCACCCGCCGCTCGGCCTCGATCCGCTCGTGCAGCGCGTCCGTCAGCGCGTCCACGGCCCGCGCCAGATCGTCGGTCTCGTCCCGTACGACTCCGCCGATGGCATCCCGGACCCGGACCTCCGTCTGGCCCGCGGCCACCGTCGCCGCAGCCGCGGCCGCCTTGCGGAGCCGGCGCGAGATCTGCCCGCCGACCAGCACCCCGAGCGCACAGCCGCCGAAGACCACCGACACCGAGCCGATGATCAGCGCCCGGTTGAGATCGCTGAGGACGGTCGCCGTACGCCCGGTGAACTGGATCCGCAGGGAGAGCACATTGCCGTCGGACAGCGGGACGGCGGCCCAGACCTCCGGCGGCCCGTCGCCGTTGTCCACGACATACGTCCCCTGCCGGTGCTGCGCGGTCAGCCGCCGCAGCTCCCGGGGCAGCTCCCGGTCGTTGAGCTTGGCGCCGAACCGCGGTTCCTTGCTCTTGGACGCCTCGTACCACCGCTGCGCCAGCAGCACCCGGTCCATCTGGACGTCCCGGGTGTTGTCGAGCATCGACACCCGGGCCGCGTTGTGCACCACCAGACTCAGGGTGACCGCGATCAGCGCGCCCACCGCGGCGATCGCGATGCTGATCTTCCAACGGATACCGGTACGGATCACGGGCCGCCGGAACAGCGGCGGCCGGGCGACCGGGGAGTCCGCCGCCGCGGGGGTACGGCGGGGCTCCGGCACCCCGGCGGTCGCGGCCCGGCGGCCGAGGACGGCCCGGAGCCGCCCCGCGACGCCGGCGGGGCGGGAGTCTCCGGCCCGCCCGGCACGGGATTCCGTACCGGCGGCCGGTGCGGGTCCGGTGGGCTCGGCGGGTACGGCGGCGGGCCCGCCCCGCTCTCTCGGCGGTCGCTTCATGCCTTGAGCTTGTAGCCGAACCCGCGGACCGTCTCGATCCGGTCCTGCCCGATCTTGGCCCGCAGCCGCTGGACATGGACGTCCACGACCCGGGTGTCCCCGTCCCAGCCGTAGTCCCAGACCCGCTCCAGCAGCTTCTCGCGGGAGAGCACGGTCCCCGGCGACGAGGAGAACTCCAGCAGCAGCCGCATCTCGGTCGGCGTCAGCGCCACCGTGGCACCGTCCTTGCGGACCTCCATGCCCTCCGTGTCGACCACCAGGTCGCCGAAGGTCAGCACCGGTCCCGGCCCGCCGGGGCCGTCGCCCGCCGCGGCGCCGTCGCCGCCGCCCGCATGGCCGAAGCGGCGGAGTACGGCCCGGATCCGGGCGACCAGCACCGCGCCGTCGAACGGCTTGGTGACATAGTCGTCCGCCCCGGCCTCCAGCCCGAGGACCACGTCGATGCTGTCCGCCCGCGCGGACAGCATGATGACCGGCACGGTCGACTCGTCCCGGATGCGGCGGCAGAGACTGACGCCGTCCAGCCCGGGAACCATCACGTCGAGCAGCGCGATATCCGGCCGGTCCGCGCGGAAGGCCTCCAGCCCCAGCAGCCCGTCGGGCATCGCGGTGACCGTGAAGCCCTGCCGTTCCAGGGCGATCTGGGTGGCTTCCCGGATGACGTCGTCGTCCTCGACGAACAGGACATGGGTCTCGGCCATCGGGTCTCTCAGCTCTTCTCTCGGTTCGAACTCGGGGCCTGGACGGTGGCCGCGGCCGGTGCGCTCGCGGCGGGCGGGACTGCGGCGGGAGGCATCGCGGTAACCGGGGCCGCGGCCGGTGCGCTCGGCGCCCTCGCGGCGGTCGGTGCCGCAGTCGTCGGGACCGCGGCGGGCGGGATCGTGGTCACGGGCCCTCCGCCCCGGGCAGGACAACCGTCCTGGACGGCTCCTCGGACTCCGTACCGCCCGTCCCCACCACGAACCCCGGATGGGACCGGGCCGGCGGCGGCGCCGACTGCTTGCCCGGCACCACGAAGGTCTCTCCGGCGGCCGAGGGCATACCGCCGTACTGGGTCCGCGACCAGTGCGTCTGCACGAACCGGCCGGAGACGCTCCCGGAGGTGGCGGACCAGCGGTACGTCGTCACCTCCTCGGCCGTCGGCGTGGCGATCGGATCGGCCGTCTCGTAGACCTGCTTGGTGACCACCAGGTCGTCCCGGTCGATCGACGAGTAGACGGCGGGCTCCACCGTCGCGAACACGTTCTGGTACGCCGAGCCGTTGAGCCGGTAGACGAAGGAGCCGACGGCCACCCCGTCGGCGCAGCTCGTGACGTTCACGACGATGTCGGGCACGGAGCCGCCGGTGAGATGGCCGAGCGCCATGTCCACCGGATACGCGCCCTCGGCACAGGGTTTGAGGTCCTTCTTGATCCGCTGGTCGATCCCGGGGTCCCTGCGCAGCAGCTCCACCGCGTCCGGGGTCTTCAGCTTGGCCCCCGGGGCCGGGCTGACCGGCGAAGTCGGACCCGGGTTCTTCGCGGTCTCGCCGGCCGCCGGCCCGTTGTCCCGCAGCCCCGTACCGCCCGCCGAACACCCGGCCGTGAACACGCCGAGGACGGCGAGCGCGGCCACTGCCGCTCCGCTCGCCGTCCGCCGGTTCCTGCTGCGTCCCTGTGTCAGGCCGCGCAACGCTCCTGCCCCCGTCCGTCCTGCTGCCGTCCCGGCCGGATCACCGGCCGCCGCCCCTGCCGCGGCACCCGCCGCTCGTCCTCGGCCCGGCCGCCTGCCACGGTCCCGCGGACCGCCGGGCGCTCCCGGCCGTCCCCGCCGCCGCTGCCGGTCCGCACCGAACGCAGCGACCGTTCCCCGATCTGCAGATCCCGGCACTCCGCGGCCCGGCTCTCCAGCTCCTGACGGAGCCGGGCGAGCGCCCGGTGCAGAGTGCTCTTCACCGTACCGGTCGACATGCCCAGCGCGGCGGCGGTCTCCTCGGTGCTCATCTGCTCCCAGTGCCGCAGGACGACCACACTGCGCTGCTTCGGCGCCAGCACCTTCAGCGCGTCCAGCAGCAGGGCGCGGTCCGCGCGCTGCTCCGAGCCGTCGTCGACCGAAGCGTCCGGCAGCTGCTCCGTGGGCACCTCGTCGAGCTTCCGGGCCCGCCACCACTCGGTCCGGGTGTTGATCATCACCCGGCGCAGATAGGCGTCGGCCAGCGACTTGTCCGCGATGCCGTCCCAGCGGCCGTACGTCCGCACCAGCGCGGTCTGCAACAGGTCCTGGGCATCGACCGGGTCCGGGACCAGGCGGCGGGCACTGCGCAGCAGCGCCTCCTGCCGTGTGCGTACGTACTCCTCGAAACCGAGCACCTCGCCCTGCGCCGTCATTCCGACCGCCTCCACCCCGTGTGTCCCGACCCGATCCGTCGACCGGCCGCCGCGGATCAGGTGCGCCCCCGCGCTCCCCGCTGCTGTTCTCCGGTCCTTACGCCACAGAAACTACGGAGCGGTTGTCACGGCACTGTGCGCTGCACCCCACGGCGGACGCACGGCCGCCCATCGGTTGTGTAACAGCCCGGGTTTGAGGGGGTGGCAGACGGGGGAAAGGCGGTCGGCGGACCGGGGCCGCGGACCGGTGTTACGGCTCTGAACAGGGAAAACAGGCTTTGTTACGGATGCGGGTCCGGGTGAAACGGGATGAATACGGGACCGGTGTGACGGGCCGGGATCAGCCCGGCAGCCGGTACAGACCGCCGTCCAGCGGCTCGACCAATCCGTCCGAGACCAGCCCGTCCAGGGCCCTGGCCCGCTGCACCGGCTCGTGCCAGACCGTGTCCAGCGCCGACTGCGGCACCGGCTCGCGCGAGGCCCGCAACACCGCCAGCAGCTTGCCCCGCACCTGACGGTCCGTCCCGGCGTAGGTCTGCCCCCGCCGGGCCGCGCCCTGGTGCGCGGGCTTCCCGGCCAGCCGCCAGGCGCACTGCGCGGCGATCGGGCAGCGTCCGCAGTCCTCGTTGCGCGCGGTGCAGACCAGCGCGCCCAGCTCCATGGAGGCCGCCGCCCAGCGGGCCGCGGTCGCCTCGTCGTCCGGGAGCAGTGCGCGGGCCAGCTTCCGTTCCGCGGCGGTGGTCGCCGTCGGCGGGTACTGGATCCCGGCCGACGCCCGGGCGAAGACGCGCCGGACGTTGGTGTCGAGGACGGCGTGCCGCTGGCCGTACGCGAAGGAGGCCACCGCCGCCGCCGTGTACTCGCCGATACCGGGCAGCGCCAGCAGCTGGGCATGGTCGCTCGGTACGTCGCCGCCGTGCCGCTCCGCTATCGCCTGCGCCGCTCCGTGCAGCCGCAGCGCCCGGCGCGGATAGCCGAGCCGGCCCCAGGCGCGGACGGCCTCGCCCGCGGGCTCGGCGGCCAGATCGGCGGGCCGGGGCCAGCGGGCCAGCCACTGCTCGTACACGGGAAGCACCCGGCTGACGGGGGTCTGCTGGAGCATGAACTCGGAGACCATCACACCCCATGCGCCCGCCTCGGGGCGGCGCCAGGGCAGATCGCGGGCGTGCTCGTCGAACCACGCGATCACGGGGCTGTGGAGGGACGCGGCGTCGGAGGCGGAGGGCTCGCCGGCGGACCCGGCGGCGGGGGCGGGGGCAGTCGTCGTGTCAGTCATGGCCCTTCGATCCTGACACGTCCCCGGGGGTGGTCACGGCAACTGCCCCGGACCGTCGGCTAAGCGGCGCAGGGGGTCCGGCCGTGTGGCGGAGCGCCTTGGACCAAGTGGTCCACGCGCCCCGGGCCGGCGCCGGCCCGCCCGCGCCCCGGCGCGGCGGTCAGCGGCGCCGGCTCCGCCGCCCGGCCGCCGCGGCTCCGGTGCCCCGGTCCCCGCCCGCGGGGCCCGGTCCGGCGAACCAGGCGACCACTCCGGTCCGGCTCGTCCGCAGCCCCGTCAGCAGGCCCGTCGCGGGCCGGGTCAGCAGCCGGACGAAGAGGAAGGCGACGATCCCGCCCAGGACCAGCCCGACCGCCACGTCGTGCGGGTAGTGGACGCCGACATAGACCCGGGAGAACGCCATCAGCAGTGCCATCGGCACCACGAGCGCCGCGATCCGCGGCCACGCCAGGACCAGCGCGACGGCCGCGGCTCCGGCTATCGAGGCATGGTTGCTGGGGAAGGACCAGTCGCCGGTGGGCGGGCAGGTCACCAGCGACGGGGCCGCCTCCGTCACCGTGCGGCAGGGGCGTTCCTCGTCGAAGAGGGACTTCAGGGATTCGCTGACGACATATCCGGCGGCCGTGGCGAGCGGCGCCAGGACGGCCACGGCGACGGCCCGGGCGGAGCCCGTGCGCTCCCGCCACCAGGCGACGGTGAAGAGCACCGCGAAGACCAGCAGTCCGGCCTCGGTCCACACCTCGGCGGCGTGCTGGAGCCAGGAGGGGGCGTCATGGGCGAAGTCGGTGATATCGCGGTAGAGACCGCGGGTGAGGGAACTGTCCATGACGGGGACCGTATCGAGCGGCCGTCCGCGGGTCCCGGGCCGATCGGCAACGGCCGCCCCCGACGAAAGTAGGGTGCCGCTCCCGTACCGCCGTGCCGTACCGCCGTCCCGTACCGCCGTACCGCCGTACCGCCGTGCCGTACGCCGCCCGTACCGCCGTCCCGTACCGCACCCGGTCCTGCCGCCTCGTCCTGCCGCCCCGCGGACGGTGGCCGGTCCGGAGCCGTCTCCGGGATGATGATCGGCAGAACTTCGGACGAGTGCGGCGGGTGGGACGGGAGTTGGGCGCGTCCTCTCGTAGAGTTTGACCCGTGGGAACTCTGCGCAATCCAACCGGGCCGCTCCCCTCCTCCATCTACTGGCGACGGAGGGCGGTGGCGCTCGCGCTGATCGCGGTCCTCCTTCTGATCGCCGTGTGGGTGTTCACCTCGGGCGGAGGTGACGGCGACCGCAGCGACGGGGCCAACAAGAGTTCCTCGCCCGCGTCTTCGATCACGCCGGGCCCCAAGCAGTCCGGCCCGGCGATCAGCCGCCAGCCCGGCGGCCGGGACCAGCCCGGTGCCCCGGGCGGCGACAGCGCGGGCGGTGACTCGTCCGGCGGCGAGGGCTCCGGCGGTACGGAAGGCTCCGGCGGGTCCGGCGGCGCGGACGGCGGTACGGGACAGACCTCCGGCTCCGGCGGTACGGGCGGCCCCGGCCGGACCGGTGAGCGCGTCCCGGCCGGCTCCGCCCTGCCCGACTGCCCCGCGGACGCCCTGGGGTTGAGCCTGGCACCCACCCGGCTCACCTACGCCATCGGTGAGAAGCCCGCCTTCCGGCTCACCGCGGTGAACTCCTCCGGCACGGACTGCAAGGTCGACCTGGGCCGCTCGTCCGCCGTGCTGACGGTCACGGACGCGGACGACGAGGAGGTGTGGTCGTCCGACGACTGCCCCCGCGACCAGGCCAGCGTGCTGCTGAAGGTCCCGGCGCGCACGACGATCACCCACACCTACGAATGGGACCGCGTCCGCAGCTCCGGACCGTGCACGACGGCGGCCACGGACCGGGTCGGCGCCGGGACCTATCTGCTGGAGGCGAAGTTCCCGGGCGAGACGGTCGGCCCGGCGTCCTTCGTACTGGCCAAGGACTGACACCCCGGGCTGCCCGCGGCACGCCCGGGGGCACCGCCCCCGGGCCGCGGCACGGGCGTACCGGTGCGGCACCCGGCGGGCCGGGCGGCTGCCCGGACGTCAGACGTAGCGCTCCAGAATGGACGACTCCGCGAGCCGCGACAGGCCCTCCCGGACGCTCCTGGCCCGCGCCTCGCCGACGCCGTCGACCGTCTGGAGGTCGTCCACGCTGGCCGCGAGCAGCTTCTGCAGCCCGCCGAAGTGCTCCACCAGCCGCTCGATGATCGCCCCGGGCAGCCTCGGCACCTTCGCCAGCAGCCGGTAGCCGCGGGGCGAGACCGCCGAGTCCAGGGTCTCGGGCGAGCTGGTGTAGCCCAGCGCCCTTGCCACATTGGCCAGTTCCAGCAGCTCGGGATGGGTGAGGGCGTCCAGCTCGGCCAGCGCGTCCTCGACCGTACGCGGCCGCTGGGTGCCCCGGGCCGCCGCGGCCCTCGGGGAGCTGGGCTCCGGCACATAGTCCCGGACGACCAGCTCGCGCTCGGGCTCCACTCCCGCGATCAGCTCGTCGAGCTGAAGGGCCAGCAGCCGTCCGTCGGTGCCCAGCTCGACCACGTACTCCGCGATCTCGGTGGCGATCCGGCGGACCATCTCCAGCCGCTGCGCCACGGCCGTGACGTCCCGGACCGTGACCAGGTCCTCGATCTCCAGGGCGGAGAGGGTGCCCGCGACCTCGTCCAGACGGAGCTTGTACCGCTCCAGGGTGGCGAGGGCCTGGTTGGCCCGGGAGAGGATCGCCGCCGACTCCTCCAGCACCCGCCGCTCGCCGTCCACGTAGAGCGCGATCAGACGCATCGACTGGGAGACGGAGACGACGGGGAAGCCGCACTGCTTGGAGACCCGGTCGGCGGTACGGTGCCGGGTGCCGGTCTCCTCGGTGGGGATCGACGCGTCCGGGACGAGCTGCACCCCGGCGCGGAGGATCTTGGTGATGTCCTTGTCGAGGATCAGCGCGCCGTCCAGCTTGCACAGCTCGCGCAGCCGGGTCGCGGTGAACTCGACGTCCAGCACGAACCCGCCCGTGCACATGGCGTCCACGGACTTGTCCATACCGAGGACGATCAGTCCGCCGGTGTTCCCGCGGAGGATGCGCTCCAGTCCGTCACGGAGGGCGGTGCCGGGCGCGACCGCGCTCAGGGCGGCGCGGATCTGCGCTTCGGTGCCGGAGCCCGCGCCGGACTTTCCGGGTGCTGCTGCCCGGTCGTTGGCTGCCACTGCACTCCTCCGGCTCGTACGGATGGGCGAGACCAGGGCAAAGTCTACCGGCGCGTGTCCGCGCCCCGTGGGCTGTCCGCGCGCTCTGTGCGCCGGGCGCTGTCGGGGGCCCCGTTCAGAAGGGCTCCGGGTCCTCGTCACGGGGCCGGTCCCGGCCGTTGTCACGGGTGCCGCCGCGGGTGCCGCCGCGGCCGCTCCGGGCAGCGGCCTCACCGGCGCCCCAGGGCGCCGTCTCCGGTCCTCCGGCCGGTGCTTCGCCGCCGCGGCGGCGGCCGCGCGGCAGCACCCGCAGCGCGTCGCCCATGTTCGCGACCTCGGTCACTGTCATCCCGGGCGGCACCTTCCCCGGATCGGCGGGCACCAGCGCATGGGTGAAGCCCAGCCGGTGGGCCTCGGCGAGCCGCCGCTGGACGCCCGTGACCCGCCGGACCTCGCCGGCCAGCCCGACCTCCCCGATCGCCACCAGGTTCTTCGGCAGCGGAGTGTCGCTCGCGGCCGACGCCAGCGCCAGCGCGACCGCCAGATCGGCGGCCGGCTCGGAGAGCTTCACCCCGCCGACCGTGGCGCTGTAGATGTCCCGCTTGCCGAGGGCGCTGATCCGGCCGCGCTGCTCCAGCACCGCCAGCATCATCGAGACCCGGGAGGTCTCCAGACCCGAGGTGGTGCGCCGGGGCGAGGGGATCTGCGAGTCGACGGTGAGCGCCTGCACCTCGGCCACCAGAGGTCTGCGGCCCTCCAGAGTCACCGTCAGACAGGTGCCGGGCACCGGCTCGTCACGGCGGGTCAGAAAGAGCCCGGAAGGGTCGGCGAGCCCGGTGATGCCCTCGTCGTGCAGTTCGAAGCAGCCGACCTCGTCGGTCGCGCCGTAGCGGTTCTTCACCCCGCGGACCAGCCGCAGCCGGGCGTGCCGGTCGCCCTCGAAGTGCAGCACCACATCGACCAGGTGCTCCAGCAGCCGGGGGCCGGCGATCGCGCCGTCCTTGGTGACATGGCCGACCAGCAGCGTCGACATGCCCCGCTCCTTGGAGGCCCGGATCAGCGCCCCCGCGACCTCCCGCACCTGCGCCATTCCGCCGGGCGCCCCGTCGATCTCCGGGGAGGCGACGGTCTGCACCGAGTCGAGGATCAGCAGGGACGGCTTCACCTCGTCGAGATGGCCGAGGACGGAGGCGAGATTGGTCTCCGCGGCGAGATAGAGGTGGTCGTGCAGGGCGTTGATCCGGTCGGCGCGCAGCCGGACCTGGCCCGCGGACTCCTCGCCCGTGACGTACAGCGTCCGGTGCTCCGGGCCGGCCGCCTTCGCCGCGACGTCCAGCAGCAGCGTCGACTTGCCGACACCCGGCTCCCCGGCGAGCAGCACCACGGCCCCCGGCACCAGCCCGCCGCCCAGCACCCGGTCCAGCTCGGGCACCCCGGTGGTGCGGGCGGTCGCCTGCCGTCCGTCGACCTGGCCGATGGGGAGGGCGGGGGAGCTGACCCGCCCGGCGGCGGTGGTCCGTACGGCCGGGGCCGCGCCGTACTCCTCGACCGTCCCCCAGGCCTGGCACTCGGGGCAGCGGCCGAGCCACTTCGCGGTCGTCCAGCCGCATTCGGTGCAGCGGTAGGACGGACGGTCCTTCGCGGATTTGGTACGGGCAGCCATGGGGAAACCGTAGCCGCCGCCACCGACAGTCCGGTCCGCGGCGGGGTACGGCGGGCCCGGCGGCGCCGGTGCGGAGGGGGCGCGGGCCGGTCGCGCGCGGGCCCGCTTCCGGGGTCCGGCCGCTCCCCGGCGGGGTCGGATCGGGCCGGACCGGGCCGGACCGGGCATACGAATCGGCCCAAGGAGGGGTGGATTGAACGATTCCTGTCCCCTTTTGAGCGAACTGCTCACCCGTAAGAATTAAAAGCTGGAAAGCGGTGAGAACGCCGTGCTTGCTGTGCCTACGGTCACCTGGTGACGAGCAGTTGGCCGAACCAGACCTCCCGCACCCCGCGGGGCACCGGGGCGCACCGGTCGCACCGCCGCGCGCCCGGCGCGGCCCCGCAGCAGTCCGCGCCCGCGCGCACCGGCCGCACCGGAGCACAGCCCGACCCGGCGCCGGTCCCGGCCCGCGACCCCGGGCGGCCCGGCGAACCGTCCGGCGGCACCGGCACCGGCACCGGCGCCCGCGGCCGCCGTACCGGAGGCCGGGAGCGCTACGGGCAGCGGTACGAGCCCTACCTCGACGGACTGTTCACGTACTGCCTCTCCGTGCTCTGCGACCACGACTCCGCCACCGCGGCGCTCGGCGAGGCCCTCGCCGCCGCGGACCGCCACCACGGCCGCGCGCCGGACGACCCGCCCGGCGACCCCGCCCCCGGCCGCCGCGGCATCCCCTCCGGCCCGGTGGACGACGATCCCGCCCCCGGCCGGCGGGCCTGGCTGTACGCCCTCGCCCGCTGGGCCTGCCGGCGCCGCCTCGCGGAACGGCGACGCGCCCGCCCCGGAGCGCACACCGGCAGAAACCCCGGCACGCACCGGAGCACGGCAGCTCCGCCCCCGGCCGGACCCGGCCCCGCCGGGCCGTCGCCCACCGGCTTCCCGGCCACGGACGCTCCCACGGCCACGGACACCCCCACGGCCGTGAACCCGGCCACGGATCCGGGTCCCGGCGCCGACTCCGCATCCGAATCCGACTCCGCAGCCGAATCCGGCGCGGACCACGAACCCGCCGCCCGCCACCGCGCCCGGCTGGCGCTGCTCGCTTGGCCCGAGGCCGCCGGCACCACCCCCGAGCAGCGCGAAGCCCTTGAACTCTCCGTCCGCCACGGCCTCGGGACCCGGGAGACCGCGGCCGTCCTCGCCCTCGACGCGACCCGCGCCCGGGACCTGATCGCCACCGCGGGCTGCGAGCTGGAGCGCACCCGCGCCGCCCTCGCCGTGGTCTCCTCGGGCGACTGCCCCGCCGTCGCCGGACTCAGCGGCGACGACCGGGTCCTGCTCTCCGCCGCGCTCCGTACCGAACTCGTCCGCCATGTCGACGACTGCCCGCGCTGCCGCCGGGCCGCCGAACGGGCCGAGGCCCTCGGCCCCTGGCCCGGTGCCGCGCCCCGCCCCGGCACCCTGCCGCTGCTCGCGGCCGACCGCCCGGCCGTGTACGCGGCCATGCGTACCGCCCGGGCCGCCCGCACCCGTTCCGGCACTCCCCGCTTCGGCTCCGGCGGCTTTCCCCTCGACCCCAGGGACCACACAGCGCGCCGTGAGAGGCTGCGCGCCCGCGCGCTGACCACCACGGTCGTCGCCACCGTCCTCGCGGCCCCGGTCCTCGCCCTCTGGGCGGCCTACCGCGGCGCGCCCCTCACCGGCGAATCCCATGCGGGCCCCGCCGTCACCGCCTCCGAGAAGGCCGCCGGCGCGGAGCGCTCCGGTGACCCGTACGCCCCCGACGACGCCTACGACCGCTACGAGAACACCGGCGGCACCACGCCCGGCGGCCACCCCGGCGGGGTCTCCGTGGAGGTCGTCAACACCGGCACCCCCGCACCGCCCGCGCGCCCCGGCGCACCCGCGCCCGGCCGTCTCGGCCTCACCGCGCGGGCGTACGGCGACACCACCCGGCTCACCCTCACCGCCTCCGGCGCCGCCCCCGTCATCTGGTCCGTCCGCACCGGCGCCCCCTGGCTGCGGTTCAGCAGCACCTCCGGCCTGCTGCACCCCGGCGAGTCCGTCACCGTACTGGTCACCGTCGACCCGGACCGCGAACCGGCCGGCCCGTGGCGCGCCCGTCTCCGGATCGAACCCACGGGGGCGGTGCTCCGCATCGACGGCCGGGGTGCCGGGCCGCATTCGCCGAACCCCCGGCCCACCCGGCCGGGCGAACCGTCCGGGCCGCCCCCGTCGCCCCGGCCGACCGCGAGCCCGTCGCCGACGCAGAGCCCGTCGCCCACCCCCACGCCGTCGCCGACGGAGAGCGAACCGGAGACATCCCCCTCACCCACGCCGAGCACCACCGAACCCGGCCCGGACCCGTCGCCTCCGGACGGTTCCCCGTCCCAGAGCGACGGTTCGTAGCCCGCCCGCGGCAGCCGCCGGTCAGCTCCCGCAGCCGCCCGTGCCCCCGCCGCAGCCCGCCGTACCCCCGGCCCCCGCCCGATCGGCCGGACCGGCCGGATCCGCGGGGTGCGGTGCCAGCAGCGGGAGCTGTGACGCCAGCCGCGCCTCGCAGAGCCCCACCAGCACCTCGTACGCCTCTTTGCCCATCAGCTCCGTCAGCTCGGGCCGGTACGACACGTACACCGGGTCGCCCGCTCCGTGCGCCGAGGTCGCCGACGTGCACCACCAGTGCAGATCGTGGCCGCCGGGGCCCCAGCCCCGGCGGTCGTACTCACCGATGGAGATCTGGAGCACCTTGGTGTCGTCGGGCCGCTCGATCCAGTCGTACGACCGCCGCACCGGCAGCTGCCAGCACACGTCCGGTTTGGTCTCCAGCGGCTCCCGGCCCTCCTTCAGGGCCAGGATGTGCAGCGCGCAGCCCGCGCCGCCCGCGAACCCGGGACGGTTCTGGAAGATGCACGACCCCTTCCAGCGGCGGGTCTGGCGCTCCCCGTCGTCCTCGTCCTCTTCGATCCATCCCGTGGCGGTTCCCTCACCGTGGAACTGCCACAGCTCGGGAGTGAGCCTGGCCACATGACCGGCCACCCGCTCCTCGTCCTCCTCGTCCGAGAAGTGCGCCCCGAGCGTGCAGCAGCCGTCGGCCGCGCGCCCCGCCTGGATGCCCTGGCAGCCGCTGCCGAAAATGCAGCTCCAGCGCGAGGTCAGCCAGGTCAGATCGCAGCGGAAGACCTGCTCGTCGTCGGCGGGGTCGGGAAACTCCACCCAGGCCCGCGGAAAGTCCAGGCCGACCTCGTCACGGGGGGCCGGGGCCGGGCCCCCGGAGCTCTCTGCTTTGCCCGGCTTCGCCTTTTTCGTCTTTGGCACAGGTCAAGGGTATGTCCGCGATCGCAGTAGCGTTCGTACTCATGAGACTCGGAGTCCTCGACGTCGGTTCGAACACAGTGCACCTCCTGGTGGTGGACGCGCACCCCGGCGCCCGCCCCCTCCCCGCCCATTCGTACAAGGCGGAACTGCGCCTCGCCGAACTGCTCGACGAGCAGGGCGCGATCAGCGCCGCCGGGATAAAGCGACTGATCGGCACGATCGGCCGGGCCATGCAGGCCGCCGAGGACCAGGGCTGTCAGCAGGTGCTCTCCTTCGCCACCTCCGCGGTGCGCGAGGCCACCAACGCCGATCACGTCCTCGGCCGCGTCAAGGCCGAGACCGGGGTCGAGCTGGAGGTCCTCACCGGCGCGGACGAGGCCCGCCTCACCTTTCTCGCCGTCCGCCGCTGGTTCGGCTGGTCCGCCGGGAAGCTGCTGGTCCTGGACATCGGCGGCGGTTCGCTGGAGATCGCCTACGGCATCGACGAGGAGCCCGACGCGGCCGTCTCGCTGCCCCTGGGCGCGGGCCGGCTGACCGCCGGGATGCTGCCGGGCGACCCGCCGGACGCCGAGGCGGTACGGGCGCTGCGCCGCCATGTCCGCGCCGAGATCGCCAGTACGGTCGGCGAGTTCAGCCGCTTCGGACGGCCCGACCACATCGTCGCCACCTCCAAGACGTTCAAGCAGCTGGCCAGGATCGCGGGCGCGGCCCGCGACGCCGAGGGGCTGTACGTCCAGCGCGAGCTGAGCCACAAGGCCGTGACGGACTGGGTGCCCAGGCTGGCGGCGATGACCGCGGCCCAGCGCGCCGAACTCCCCGGGGTCTCGGTGGGCCGGGCCCGGCAGCTGCTGGCCGGGGCGCTGGTCGCCGAGGGCGCCATGGACCTCTTCGGCGCCCAGGAGGTCGAGATCTGCCCGTGGGCGCTGCGCGAGGGCGTCATCCTGCGCCGCCTGGACCACCTCCCGGCCGCGCCCGCGGTCGGCCCGGCGGTCCGCTCGTAGCACCCGGAGCCCCGGAGCCCGGGGCAGTGCGCCCCCGGCTCGTGGCGCCCGGGGCCGGGGCCGGGGACCGTACCCTGTGTCCGTGGCAGACGTGGCAACAGGAACGGGCACCGACGGGACGGACGGCGGCGGCCCGCGGGCCGGCGGCCCCGGCCCCGGGCGCCGGGAGATCCTCCGGGTGCCCGCGCGGGCGCAGGGCCCCAAGGTGCTGCTCTCCACCGCCTCCGTCTACCCGGAGTCCACCGCCACCGCCTTCGAGATCGCCGCCCGCCTCGGCTACGACGGTGTGGAGGTCATGGTCTGGACCGACCCGGTCAGCCAGGACGTGGAGGCGCTCCGCCGCCTCGCCGACTACCACGCGGTGCCGGTCCACGCGGTCCACGCGCCCTGTCTGCTGATCACCCAGCGGGTCTGGTCGACCGACCCGTGGGTCAAGCTCCAGCGGGCCCGGGCCGCCGCCGAGACACTGGGCGCCTCGACCGTCGTCGTACACCCGCCGTTCCGCTGGCAGCGCCAGTACGCCCGGGAGTTCGTCGAGGGCATCTGGCGGATGGCCGACGAGACGGACGTCCGGTTCGCGGTGGAGAACATGTACCCGTGGCGCTACCGGGACCGCGAGATGCTCGCGTACGCCCCCGAGTGGGACGTCACCAAGGACGACTACCGCCACTTCACGATCGACCTCTCCCATACGGCGACCGCCCGCGCGGACACCCTGGCCATGGCCGACCGGATGGGCGACCGGCTCGGCCATGTGCACATGGCCGACGGCAAGGGGTCGGCGAAGGACGAGCACTTGGTGCCGGGGCGCGGCGACCAGCCGTGCGCCGAGCTGCTGGGACGGCTGGCCCGGACCGGCTTCGACGGCCATGTGGTGATCGAGGTCAACACCCGGCGGGCGATGTCGTCGGCCGAACGCGAGGCCGACCTCGCGGAGGCGCTGGCCTTCACCCGGCTCCATCTGGCGGCGGCAACGGACCCGGCCCCCGACCCGGCCCCGCAGCCGGCCGCCGGAGACGTACGAGACGCACCGGACGTACGAGACGCACCGGACGTACGGGACGCACCCGAGGTACGAGACGCACCCGAGGTACGAGACGCGCCGGAGGTACGGAACGGAGCCCCCGGCGGCGGAGCGGACCGGGGAGCGCCCCGCGCATGACGGACGGCACGGCGGAACCCGCACCCGGGAAGGGCGGCACGGAGCCCCGGGGCCGAGGCGCCCGTACCCCCGCCCGGCCTGCCGCCGGGACCCCTGCCGCCGGGCGCGGCACCCCCGCCGGGCGCGGCACTCCCGCCGGGGGCGACGTCCCGGCCGCGCCGCCGCGGCGCGGGCGCGGCCGCCCGGCCCGTACCGGGGCCGCGGAGGGCCCCGGCGCCCGGGACCGGATCCTGTACGCGGCCCGGGAGCAGTTCGCCGAACGCGGCTACGACAAGACGACCATGCGCGGGATCGCCCGGGCGGCCGGTGTGGACGCGGCCCTGGTCCACCACTACTTCGGGACGAAGGACGAGGTCTTCGCCGCGGCGATCGAGATCTCCTTCGAGCCCGCGCTCGCCCTGGCCACGATCTTCGGCGAGGCACCGCCACCGGCTGCCGGGCCCGCGGCCGACACCGCCCCCACCGCCCCCACTGCCTCCACCGACACCGCCCTCACCGACGCGACCCCCACCGCCGGGGCACCGACGCCTGGGAGCCCCGGGCCCGAAACCCC
Source organism: Streptomyces sp. NPDC003691 (assembly GCF_053981115.1). Taxonomy (NCBI): domain Bacteria; kingdom Bacillati; phylum Actinomycetota; class Actinomycetes; order Kitasatosporales; family Streptomycetaceae; genus Streptomyces; species Streptomyces sp. NPDC003691. The sequence continues at coordinate 45,680 of NZ_JBSFNQ010000050.1, forward strand.
CGCCACCGCGGGATCCGGCCCCGGACCCGCCCCCGCCGCCCGCACCCTCGACGGAGTCGGCGAGCGGCTCGCCCGCTTCTTCCTCGGTGTCTGGGAGAACCCGGCCTCCCGCGCCCCCCTGCTCGCGATCGTGCGGTCCGCCCTCACCAACGAGGCCGCCGCGGCCGTCTTCCGGGAGTTCGTGCTCCGCAGACTGCTGGAGCGGGTCGCTGAGCGGCTGGAGGTCACGGACCCCGGGCTCCGGGCCGAGCTGGCGGCGGCGCAGATGGTCGGGGTGGCCCTTCTGCGGTACGTGATCAAAGCCGAGCCGCTGGCCTCGGCCGATCCGGAGGAGGTGGTCCGCCTGGTGGCCCCGGCCCTCCAGCATCATCTGACCGCCCCGGATCCGAGCGGCATCCACCCGGCTTCCACCCCGCGTCCGGGCGGGACGGCCGCCGGGGCCGTGCCGTGAGCCGGTCCGGGCAGTCCCGTATTCCGGACGGAATGTCCAGATCTTGGAGTCCGGGGCGTAGGCTTTGACCTACTGACCGACCCTACCGAGGAGCGAGAGCGACGATGCCCGAGCTGAGGTCCCGCACAGTCACCCACGGCCGCAACATGGCGGGCGCCCGCGCCCTGATGCGCGCCTCGGGCGTAGCGAGCGCGGACATCGGCAAGCCCATTGTCGCCGTGGCGAACTCCTTCACCGAGTTCGTCCCCGGTCACACCCACCTCCAGCCGGTCGGCCGGATCGTCAGCGAGGCGATCAAGGCGGCGGGCGCGGTTCCCCGCGAGTTCAACACGATCGCCGTCGACGACGGCATCGCCATGGGCCACGGCGGAATGCTCTACTCCCTCCCGTCCCGCGATCTGATCGCGGACAGCGTGGAGTACATGGTCGAGGCGCACTGCGCGGACGCGCTGATCTGCATCTCCAACTGCGACAAGATCACCCCGGGCATGCTCAATGCCGCGCTCCGGCTGAACATCCCGACCGTCTTCGTCTCCGGCGGTCCGATGGAGGCCGGCCGGGCGACCCTGGTCAACGGCACCGTCCGCAAGCTCGACCTGATCAACGCGATCGTCGACGCCGTCGACGAGACCGTCTCCGACGAGGACGTGCTGCGGATCGAGGAGAACGCCTGTCCGACCTGCGGTTCCTGTTCGGGCATGTTCACCGCCAACTCGATGAACTGCCTCACCGAGGCGATGGGCCTCTCCCTCCCCGGCAACGGTTCGGTCCTCGCCACCCACACCGCCCGCCGCGCGCTCTACGAGAACGCGGGCCGTACGGTCGTCGAGATCACCAAGCGGTACTACGAGGAGGACGACGACCGGGTCCTGCCCCGGAACGTCGCCACCCGCGCCGCCTTCGACAACGCCATGGCCCTGGACATCGCCATGGGCGGTTCGACCAACACCATCCTGCATCTGCTGGCGGCCGCGCAGGAGGCCGAGCTGGACTACGGACTGGCCGACATCGACGCGGTCTCGCGCCGGGTGCCGTGTCTGGCGAAGGTCGCGCCGAACGTCGCGCCCCAGGGCACGTACTACATGGAGGACGTCCACCGGGCGGGCGGCATCCCCGCCATCCTCGGCGAGCTGTACCGCGCCGGGCTGCTGAACGAGGACGTCCACACCGTCCACTCGCCCTCCGTCAAGCAGTGGCTGGGCACCTGGGACGTCCGCGGCGGCTCCCCGTCCGAGGAGGCCCTCGAACTGTGGCACGCGGCCCCCGGCTGCGTCCGCTCCGCCGAGGCGTTCTCCCAGTCCGAGCGGTGGGAGACCCTCGACACCGACGCCGCGAACGGCTGTATCCGCGACGCCGCCCACGCCTACAGCAAGGACGGCGGGCTGGCCGTGCTGAAGGGCAATCTGGCGGTCGACGGCTGTGTGGTGAAGACGGCCGGAGTCGACGAGTCCATCTGGACCTTCGAGGGCCCGGCCGTGGTCTGCGAATCGCAGGAGGAGGCCGTCGACAAGATCCTCCGCAAGGAGGTCAAGGAGGGCGACGTCGTCGTCATCCGCTACGAGGGCCCCAAGGGCGGCCCGGGTATGCAGGAGATGCTCTACCCGACGTCCTTCCTCAAGGGCCGGGGCCTGGGCAAGGCGTGCGCCCTGGTCACCGACGGCCGTTTCTCCGGCGGCACCTCGGGTCTCTCCATCGGCCACGCGTCGCCGGAGGCGGCTTCGGGCGGCACGATCGCCCTGGTCGAGAACGGCGACCGGATCCGGATCGACATCCCCGGCCGCTCCATCGAGCTGCTCGTGCCGGAGGAGGAGCTGGCGGCCCGCCGCGCGGCGCTGAACGGCGTGTACGCGCCCAAGGCGCGCGAGCGGAAGGTGTCGGCGGCGCTGCGGGCGTACGCCGCGATGGCGACCAGCGCGGACAAGGGCGCGGTCCGGGACGTCTCCCGCCTCGGCTGACCCGCCGGGCCCGCGGGGCCCCTCGGCGTACGAACAGTCCGGCCGGTGGCCGGGACCCGGAGCGCGGGTCCCGGCCACCGCCGTATCCGCCCCGGCCCCGTGCCCGCTCCCCACGCGCGGTCGCTTACCGCTGTCGCTCGACCACCGACCGAGCGCGGAGAGCGGGACAGCGGATCCAGTCTGCTCCGTCACTCACTCACTCGCCCGGCAGGCGCATCAGCGCTTGGCCGAAGCGTGGGCCGGCGCCGGAGACCACGAAGGACCGGCCCCCGGCGGCGACAGGCCCGATTCCCCGCCCGCCCCACGGCTCGCCCGTCCGCCCGTCCGCCCGGGGCCCGCGGGGCGGCCCCGTACAGGGCCTAGTAACGCGTCGGGTCGGACGAGGTCATCGCGTAGACCGAGCCGTCCGGTGCCGTGCCGAACACCCGGTCCGCCGTCGCGACCGGGGCCGGCAGGAACGAGGTGTACGTCCGGGCGCCGCCGTCCATCCGGGGGTCGGTCTGGCCGAGGAGTCTGCCGCGGGTCGCGTGCACCGCGAGCAGCCGGCCGTCCCCGGCGGTGACGAAGACCGCGGGTCCGCTCGTCACCGGCCGCGACAGATGCGTCGCCCCGGTCTCCAGCCGCCACGACTGCTTCCGCTTCGCACCGGGACCGTCGCCGGGACCGACCCGGACGGCCACCAGGGACCCGCCCGCGCCGCTGATGTACACCGTGCCCCCGGCGGTCACGGCCTGGGCCTGCGGGACCGGGGCCTCCAGGGCGGTCCGCCGGACCACGGGCCCGCCCGTACCGCCGCCCGGCGCGAGTGTGACGACCGCGTCCGTGCTTCCGCTTGCGTCCGTGGTGATCAGGTGGAGGGTGCCGGACGCGTACCCCGCCGGCCGCAGCGAGCCCGCCAGCCGGTGCTTCCTGAGCAGGGCGCCGGTGCCCGGGTCGACAGCGCGGACGGTGGTGCCCGTCCCGCTGGTGTCCGGCTCGACGGCGTAGATCGTACGGCCGCCGTCGACCCACTCGGCGACACTTCCCGAACCGTGCCGGGCCCGCCACCGCTCCCGGCCGGTACGGGCGTCCAGGGCCCGTACCTGGCCGTCGTTGCGGGTCAGCAGCACCAGACCGCCGACGTAGCGGACGCCCTCGTCCTGCCGGGTCGGGGCGGACCAGCGGACCCGGCCGGTGGCCGGGTCCAGTGCCTCGACGGGTGCGCCGCCGAAGGTCCGGACATGCACCAGACCGCCCGCGACGGACGGGGCGCGCGGCCCGATGTCCGCCGGCGCGCCCTTCTCCGCGGGCCGGGACCAGAGCGTACGGCCGGTCGCCGGGTCGAGCCGGGCGGCCCGCACTCCCGGTGCGGCGCAGTAGAGCGCGGCGGTCCCGGGCGCGAGGGCGCACGCGGGCGTACGTTCCTCGCCGCGCGCCTGCCCGAGCCGTACGCTCCACTTCTCCGCCCGGCCCCCGGCCGTACCACCGGCTTCCGCTGCCGTTCCGGTGCGGGCCTCGGGCCGTACGGTGGCCGTGCCGGAGCCGTCCCCGGCCAGCCGGGCCGCCACCGCCCCGGCCGCCACCAGCACGGCGAAGGCGGCCGCCGCCACGACCCACCGCCGCCGCTTCCGCTTTGGACTCCCGGTGCCGCTTCCGGTGCCAGTACCGCCGCCTCCGGAGTCCGCCGGGCCGACGGCCGACCCCGCCGCTGCGGGGAAACCGTGCGCCCCCGCTCCGGAAAGCCCGTGAGTCCCGTGAGTCCTGTCCGTCCTGCCCGTCCCGTCCGTCCTGTCCGTCCTGCCCGGCTCCGGAAACACCGCCCCGGCCGCCGCGGGAAACGCCGGCCCCGGCACGCTCTCGCGCGGATCCGGCGCCCTCGGCACCGGGACATAGGCCTGGGTGTCGTACGACGCCGAGGGCGAGGCCTCCCGCAGCGCCACCATCAGCTCGTACGGCGTCGGCCGGGCCGCCGGGTCCTTCGCCAGGCAGCGCCGGATCAGCGGGACCAGCCCCGGCGGCACCCCCACCAGGTCGGGTTCGTCATGGACGACCTGGTACGCCACGATGTACGGGCTGTCGGAGTCGAAGGGCCCCCGCCCGGTCATCGAGTGCACCAGCACCGCGCCCATCGCGAACACATCGGCGGCGGGCCCCACTTCCCGGGGCCGCTGGAACTGCTCGGGCGCCATGAACGGCGGCGTACCGATCAGCTTCCCCGTCTCGGTCCGCAGATCGCTGTCGGCCGGCCGGGAGATCCCGAAGTCGATGACCTTCGGCCCGTCCGGCGCCAGCAGCACATTGCTGGGTTTGAGATCGCGGTGGACGACGCCCGCCCGGTGGATATCGCGCAGCGCCTCGGCCAGCCCGGCACCCGTTCTCCGGGCCTCCTCGGGGTCCATCGGGCCATTCCGCTTGACCCGTTCGGCCAGGGTGGGGCCATCGATGAAAAGGGTTGCCATCCAGGGCCGCCCGGCATCCGGATCGGCATCGACGACGGGCGCGGTAAAGGCCCCGCTGACCCGTCTCGCCGCCGCTACTTCCTGCCGGAAACGTGCCCTGAACTCCGGGTCCGTGGCGTGCTCGGCATGGATGACCTTCACCGCGAGCCGCAGCCCCGACGCGGAGGTCGCCAGATGGACCACCCCCATGCCGCCGGTCCCGAGAGAGGCTTCGAGCCGGTACTGGCCTGCGTACTCCGGTTGTCCGGATTCCGGCGCCTGCCCGGTGCTGCGCAGCGGTGGCATCCCCACCCCCGATGGTCGATCGTGCGCACACGCGAACTCAGGAGCCTAGTCGATGGTGAGTACGACACCGGAGTGGTTGACCGCCGGGGCGCGGCGTACCGTACCCGTACGCAGATACACCAACGGGGGAGATTTCCATGGCAATCGAGGAAGCCCGTCCGGAAACCGACGTTCCGCCCGCGCCGCCGGAGCAGCTCGCCACGGCCACCGCGGCCACCACGGCCGCCGTCGCCTCCGCCGTCGGCCCGGTGACGGACGTGGCCACGGATACGGTCGCGGATACGGTCACGGACGTACTGACGGAGACGGCGTCCGCGTCGGACGTCACCGGCTCCGTCCGCTACTACCCGGTCGCGCCCGGTGTCGCCCTCCATGTCCGGATGGGCCCCGGTACCCAGTACGACGTCATCCGCACCCTCCCGGTCGGCGCCCGGGTGCCGATCTTCTGCCAGAAGCCGGGGCAGGCCGTCAAAGGCCCCTACGGCACCTCGCGGATCTGGGACAACATCGGCAACGGCGAGTTCGTCTCCGACGCCTATGTACGGACCGGCAGCGACGGCTATGTGACCATCCGCTGCTGACCGCCGCGTGCCACTGCCCGCCGCCGCCCGTCTCCGCGCACCGCTGTCCACCGCCGCCGACGGCCCCCGGGGAGAACCGGGGATAATCGAGCCCGTGAGCGAGCAGCAGCAGCAGAACAGCGGTGACGGGGCGACGCCGAGCGGACCGCAGCCCGAGCCCATCCGGTTCTTCGGGACGACCTGGGTCGACCACGACGGCGGCTACGGGCTGCGCCGCGCCGGCGTGGCCGCGGGCGCGCTCGCGGGAGCGGCCGTCGGCGCCTTCGCCCTGCGCCTGGGTTACCAGGGCCTGACCATCGCCGAGGTCGGGGGCATTCTGAACGCCCTGGTCATCGTGATGTTCGCGGTGTGCAGCACGATCGCCTTCCGGAAGACCTGGGAGGGCTTCACACGCCGCCCGTCGGGCGCGGCGACCCCGGACGCGCTGCGCAGCGTACGTACGGTCGGCTTTGTCGGCGTGCTGCTGGCCTGGTTCCTCCGGGCGCTGAAGGAGGCACCGGGGGAGGGGCTGCACCGCCGGGAGTACGAGACCGCCCGCACCCAGTACGACAAGCGCCGCCGCACCCGCACGGGCAACCCGGCGGCCCGTGGCACCGGCCCGGCGCCCGGCCGTACGGCCCGGGGCAAGCGCAAGCGCTGAGCCGTACCGCCGCACCCGGTCCGCGGGCGGACAGGAGTAACCCTTCTCCTTCCCGGCCAGGATCTCCACCATGACGGATTTCTCGCCCCGGACGCCCCCGCAGCCGCACCCTTCGCACGAGACGGCCCCGCACGAGACGGCCCCGCACGGGACACCCCCGGGCGGGCTGGCCGGGTCGCCGCGCGCCCGGTCCTTCGACGGCGCGGCCGCCCAGTACGCCGCGGCCCGCCCCGGCTATCCGCCCGCGCTCTTCGACGCCGTCGAGGAGCTGGCCGGGAGGCCCCTGCGCGGCGCCCGGGTCGCCGATGTCGGCGCGGGTACCGGAATCTCCTCCGGACTGCTGGCCGGGCGGGGCGCCCGGGTCACCGCCGTGGAGCCGGGCGCGGGCATGGCGCGCGAATTCCGCCGGGCGCATCCGGGGATTCCGCTGGTACGGGGTATCGGCGACGCGCTTCCGCTGGCCGGTGGCTGCGCGGACCTGATCACCTACGCGCAGTCCTGGCACTGGACCGACCCGGCCCGTTCGCTGCCCGAGGCGGTACGCGTCCTGCGGCCCGGCGGCGCGCTCGCCCTCTGGTGGAACGCCGCCGACTACACCGTGCCGTGGGTCGCCGCCCAGGGCGCCCGGTTCCGGCAGTGGATCCCCGAGTGGACCAACGGCTCGCCGGGGCGGGCCCGCGAGCTGCCCGCGGCCTGCCGGGCGGTGCACCGGACCCTCCGCTGGAACCGCTCCGTACCGCTCGCCACCCATCTCGACAACATCGGCAGTCACTCCCTGCTCCTCACCCTCGGCGGGGACCGGGCGGCCGAACTGCTGGACCGGGAGCGGGCGGAGCTGCTCCGGGAGTTCCCGGACGGGACGGTCCCGGAGGCGTACACGGTCGAACTGACTGTCACAATCACCGCAGCCGGCTGACCGCCCCGGGAGCCGGCTCCGGGGACCCGGGGCCCGGCCGGTACAACGCCCCACCCGCACCCCGCACCCGCACACCGCTCCACCGCCCCACCGGAAAGCACGAGACCGAGAAGCCGAGCACCGAGAAGCCGAGCACCGAGCACCGAGGACCGAGCACATGGCCGAGCTGTCCGAGTTCGAGAACCACCGTCAGCGCCTGTGGGCCATCGCCTACCGCATCACGGGCTCCGTGGCCGATGCCGAGGACGCCGTCCAGGAGACCTGGCTGCGCTGGCAGAAACTGCCGGACGGCACGGCCGACGAACCCGGGGCCTATCTGACCACTGTGGTCAGCCGGATCTGTTACGACCAGCTCACCTCGGCCCGCGCCCGGCGCGAGTCCTATGTCGGGCCCTGGCTCCCCGAACCGGTGGTCACCGAAGGCGGGCCCGAGGAGCGGGCGACCCTCGACGAGTCGGTGGGCACCGCACTGCTCACCGTCCTCGAACGCCTCAGCCCGCCCGAGCGGACCGCGCTCGTCCTCCACGACGTCTTCGCCGTGCCGTTCCCGGAGATCGCGGACGTGGTGGGGCGCAGCTCCGACTCCGTACGGCAGCTGGCGTCCCGGGCCCGCCGCCGGGTCCGCGACGAAGCGCCCCGGCGCTCCATCGACCGGGCCGAGCACCGGCGCACCGTCGAGGCCTTCCTCGCGGCCGTCACCGGCGGCGATCTGGAGGGGCTGCTGGAGGTCCTCGACCCCGAGGTGGTCTGGCGCTCCGACGGCGGCGGCAAGGTCTTCGCGGCCCGGGTGCCCGTGGTGGGCCGGGCCCGGGTGGCCCAGTTCGTCAGCGGGCTGCTGCGCAACTTCGTGCCCGGTCAGGCCTGGATCGCGATCCACGACGTCAACGGTGCCCCGGGGCTGGTCGCGGCCGACCCGGTCGAAGGCTGGTCCGCCGTCTACTCCTTTACCGTGCACGAGGGCCGGGTCGTCGGCGTCGACTGCAGCCTCAACCCCGACAAGCTCGGTCACCTCGACTTCGAAGCCCTCCGCACCCTCCCCCCGACGCCCCCCGCCCAGGACTGACCCCCACCCCGGCCGGGCCGCACCCGGGAGCCCCCGCCAGGGTTCCCGCCCCGAAGCTGCCCGGGCCGGGCCCGGCCGGGTACCGCTCGGGCCCGCGCCGCCCCGGGGTTCCGGCCCCGGCCCGCCGGGCGCCGCGGGGAAGGCCGGAGCGGGCGCCGTCCGGGCCCGGCGCTGCCCGGCCGCCGCCCCGCCCGGAGGCACCCGGCCTGCCCAGCGCCCGGAGCCCACGGCAGGTGTGACCGGCGTCATGTCACACCTGCCGGGGCTGCGTCGTCACCTGGGTATGACGACGACACAGCAGCAGCGAGACGCAGAGAACAAGCCGCGGGTCACGGTTCTGGGGGCCGGGTACGGAGGGCTGCTGGCCGCGCTGAGGCTCGCCCCGCACGCCCGGGTGACCCTCGTCGACCCCAGCGACCGCTTCACCGAGCGCGTCCGCCTCCATGAGCGCGCCGCGGCCCGCGCCGATGTCACCCGGCCTCTGGCCGGGCTGCTGCGCGGCACCGGCATCAGGCATCTGGCGCACCGGGCCACCGCGCTCGACCCGGCGGCCCGGACGATCACCACGGACGACGGCCGGACCCTGCCGTACGACCGCCTGGTCTACGCCCTCGGCAGCCGCACCGGCACCCCGGCGGCCGCTCCCGCCCCCGGGCGCCCCGCCTCACCCGCCCCCGGCACCACAGCTGCCCCGGACTCCACCCCGCCCGCCCCCGACGGCCGTCTCTACACCGCGGAAACCGCCGCGGAGCTGCGCCGCCGGATGCACGGCACCCCGGGCACGGTCGCGGTCGTCGGCGGAGGTCTGACCGGGATCGAGATGGCGGCCGAACTCGCCGAGAGCCACCCCGGCTGGTCCGTACGCCTCCTCTCCGGCGGACCCGTTGCCGCCGGGCACTCCGCCCGCGGCCGCGCCCATGTCCTGACCGCCCTCGCGGACCTCGGTGTCCGGGTCGAGGAGGGCACCACGGTCCCCGGCCCCGAGGCGGTGGACGCCGACGCCGTCGTCTGGGCGGCGTCGATGGTCCCCAACACCGGCCTCGCCTCCGCCGCCGGACTGACCCTCGACCCCGCGACCGGCCGGATCGCCGTCGACACCACCCTCCGCTCCCTCAGCCACCCCGAGATCTACGCCGCCGGGGACGCCGCGGCCGCCCACAGCGATCTCGCGGGCGCCCTGCGCATGGGCTGTGCGACCGCCCTGCCCACCGGCTCACGGGCCGCGTCCTCGGTGATCTCCGATCTCCGGGGCGAGCAGCCCGGAGCGCTGAAGTTCACCTACCTCCTCCAGTGCGTCAGCCTCGGCCGCCGCGACGGTCTGGTCCAGTTCGTCAGGAAGGACGACTCCCCGCGCCCCCGGGCCCTCACCGGCCGGACGGCGGCCCGGGTCAAGGAGCAGATCGTGCTCTCCACCGTCCGCACCCTCCATCTCGCCCGCCGCGCCCCGGGCCTGATCCCCGCCATCCCCGGCATGAGCTGACCAACACCGGCACTCCCACCCCCCACCCCCTCCCTCCGCACCCCTTCTCCTCCCTCCTCACCCCTTTATCCGGGCGCACCCCGCGGCGCACACGACACCCCCGGCACCCCCGGACATCCGCGCGCCCGGCCGCTTGACGGCCGACACCCCCGGGAGCAGTATTCATCGCATGATGAATAAATCCGGGGGTGCCCCGGACATCGCCGTCCTCGCCCGCGGTCTCACCGTCACCCGGGGCGATCGCACCGTGCTCCACTCCGTCGACTTCACCGTCTCGCCCGGCCGTATCACCGGCCTCCTCGGCCCCTCCGGCTGCGGCAAGACCACCCTGATGCGCGCCCTCGTCGGCGCCCAGGCCCGCGTCACCGGCACCCTCGATGTCCTCGGCCTCCCGGCGGGCCATCCCGCGCTCCGCCCTCGCATCGGCTATGTCACCCAGGCCCCCTCCGTCTACGACGACCTCACCGTCCGCCGGAACCTGGAGTACTTCGCGGCCGTCCTCCGCCCCGGCCGCGCACACCGCGCCGCCCGCCGCGCCGACGTCGACCGCGCCATCGCCGATGTCGAGCTGACCTCCCACGCCGACCGGCTCACCGACCGGCTCTCCGGCGGCCAGCGCAGCCGCGTCTCCCTCGCCGTCGCCCTGCTCGGCGCCCCCGAACTGCTCGTCCTCGACGAGCCCACCGTCGGCCTCGACCCCGTCCTCCGCCGCGAACTCTGGACCCTCTTCCACCGCATCGCCGCCGAACGCGGCGCCACGATCCTCATCTCCTCCCATGTCATGGACGAGGCCGAACGCTGCCACCGCCTCCTCCTGATGCGCGAAGGCCGGATCCTCGCCGAGGACACCCCCGACGGCCTCCGCGAACGCACCCGCACCCCCTCCGTCGAAGCGGCCTTCCTCCACCTCGTCGACGAGGCTGACGGGGCGGACGAGGCGGACAGGGCGGACAGGGCGGACAGGGCAGTTGAGGCCAACAAGACGGACAAGGCCGCCACGACCGGACCCACCTCCGCCCGCACCCCCGCACCCCACCCCCGGACACCACGGCAGGACACCGGTCAGGAGGCCGCCCGATGAGCACCGCCCGCACCCTGGCCACCGCCGCCCGCGTGCTGCGCCAACTGGCCCACGACCGCCGCTCCGTCGCCCTGATGCTCCTCGTTCCCTGTGTGATGCTCCTGCTGCTCCGCTATGTCTTCGACGGCCGCCCCAGCACCTTCGACTCCATCGGCGCCTCCCTCCTCGGGATCTTCCCGCTGATCACGATGTTCCTGGTGACCTCCATCGCCACCCTCCGCGAACGCACCTCCGGCACCCTCGAACGCCTGCTGGCCATGCCCCTGGCCAAGACCGACCTCATCGCCGGCTACGCCCTCGCCTTCGGCCTGGTCGCCGTCGCCCAGTCACTCCTCGCCACCGGGCTCGCCCTCTGGGGCCTCGGCCTCGACATCACCGGCTCCCCCTGGCTCCTCCTTGTCGTCGCCGTGCTCGACGCCCTCCTCGGCACCGCACTCGGACTCTTCGTCTCCGCCTTCGCGGCCTCCGAGTTCCAGGCCGTCCAGTTCATGCCGGCCGTGGTCTTTCCCCAGCTCCTGCTCTGCGGACTCTTCGCCCCGCGCGAGTCCATGCAGCCCGTTCTCGAAGCCGTCTCCACCGCCCTCCCCATGTCCTACGCCGTCGACGCCATGACCCAGGTCCAGCGGCACGCCGACGCCACCGGAGCCTTTGTCACCGACACCCTGGTCGTCGCGGGCTGCGCCCTCCTCGTCCTCGCCCTCGGCGCGGCCACCCTCCGCCGCCGCACCCCCTGAGCCCCGGTCACCGGCCACCCGCCCGCCCGCCGGTGCGAGGATGGGGCCAAACCCCCCAGCGGCGAGGTGAACAGAGCCATGACCCAGACAGTCGCAGTCCTCGGCACGGGCAAGATCGGCGAGGCCCTTCTCAGCGGAATGATCCGCGGGGGCTGGCGGCCGGCCGATCTCCTGGTCACCACCCGCCGCACCGAACGTGCCGAGGAACTCCGCACCCGCTACGGAGTGGAGCCCGTCGGCAACCGCGAAGCCGCCAAGCGGGCCGACACCCTCATCCTGGCCGTCAAGCCCCAGGACATGGGCAAGCTCCTCGACGAGCTGGCCCCCCACTTCACCCCCGACCGCCTGGTCATCAGCGCCGCCGCCGGTATCCCCACCTCCTTTATCGAGGAGCGCCTCGAAGCAGGCACCCCGGTCGTCCGTGTCATGCCCAACACCCCCGTCCTCGTCGACGAAGGCATGTCCGTCATCTCCGCCGGACGCCATGCCTCCCCCGAACACCTCGCGCACACCGAGGAGATCTTCGGCAGCGTCGGCAAGACCCTCCGGGTGCCCGAATCCCAGCAGGACGCCGCCACCGCCCTCTCCGGCTCCGGCCCCGCGTACTTCTACTTCCTCGTCGAGGCCATGACCGACGCGGGCATCCTCCTCGGCCTGCCCCGCGCCCAGGCCCATGACCTGATCGTCCAGGCCGCCATCGGCGCCGCGGTCATGCTCCGCGACAGCGGCGAGCACCCCGTCAAACTCCGTGAAGCCGTCACCTCCCCCGCGGGCACCACCATCAGCGCCATCCGCGAACTCGAAAACCACGGCGTGCGCGCCGCCCTGATCGCCGCCCTCGAAGCCGCCCGCGACCGCAGCCGCGAACTCGCCTCCGGCAACGGCTGAGCCCTCACCCCTCTCCCCGGCCCTCGCCGGTGCCCGTGCCCCACGGCCACCGACGAGGGCCCGGTCACCGGCAGGCCCGGCCGGCTACCGCGGCAGCAGCCCGATCGCCGCATAAGCCGCGTCCACCCGCGGCCGGGCCAGCCCGGCCGCCCGATGAGCCCCCTTCCTCAGCACCTCGTCGACATATCCCGGATCCGCCGCCAGCTCCGCATGCCGCTCCCGCACCGGCCGCAGCAGCTCCACCACCGCATCGGCGGTATCCCGCTTCAGCGCCCCGTACGACTCATATACACCGGCCAGCTCCTCCGGGTTCCCATCCGAACAGGCGGCGAGGATTTCCAGCAGATTCGTCACCCCCGGAGCGGCCTCCCGGTCGTGGACGACCTCGGTCCCGCTGTCGGTGACCGCGCGCATGACCTTCCGTCGCACCTGGTCCGGATCGTCCAGCAGATAGACGATCCCCGCCCCGGAGGCATGCGACTTCCCCATCTTGGCGGTGGGGTCCTGGAGGTCCATCACCCGCGCCGCCACCCCCGGGTGCACGGCCCGCGGCACCGTGAACACCTGCCCGTACCGCTGGTTGAACCGCACCGCCAGATCCCGGGTCAGCTCCACGTGCTGGGCCTGGTCGTCCCCGACCGGCACCTCGTCCGTCCCGTAGACCAGGATGTCCGCCGCCATCAGCACCGGATACGTCAGCAGCGACAGCCGCACGCTCTCCCCGGCCCGCTGCGCGAGAACGCTCTTCTCCTTGTACTGGATCATCCGCCGCAGCTCGCCGTCGGCGGCCGTGCACTCCAGCAGGTACGACAGCCGGGTGTGCTCGTCCACATGACTCTGTACGAATACGGTGCACAGCTCCGGATCCAGCCCGGCGGCCAGCAGCAGGGTCGCCGTCTGCCGGCTGAGCCGCCGCACCCTCGCCGGATCGTGCGCCACCGTCAGCGCATGCAGGTCCACCACACAGAAAAGCGCGTCCGCGCGATGCTGGTCGGTCTCCACCCACCGGCGCATCGCCCCCAGGTAGTTCCCCAGCGTCAGATGCCCCGTGGGCTTCACCCCACTGAAGATCCGCGTCATCGTCGTTCTCCTCTCCCTCGGGTCCGTCGGACCACCGGGCCCCGGCGGCCCGGCTCCCGGAGGGGGAGAAACAACAAAGGCCGCCGAGAGCGGCGGCCGTGAGGTACGTGCGCAGTTGCCGGCCGCCGTCAGGCGGCCCACCACTGAAGGAAGCACGTACGCGTCGTCATGGGGAGGAGAGTAGGGCACCACACCCCGAGTTGACAGGGGGCACGGCCACTCCGTAGTGTTCTCCGAGTTGCCCGACGTGAGCGCCGACTCCGGTTGGTCCCCGGGCAGCCATTCCGTAAGACCACACGACGAACGAGCGACAGTCCTTGTCGCCCGATTTTCGTTGCGCTTTTACTGAATGAGGAATCGCGTTCGACAGGACGCAGACCCGATTAGCTTCGGAGAAAAGATTCCGCTAAAGTCTCACTCGTCGGAACGGCCCGAGCGGCCGGAAAGACAAAACCCGAGTTTCGACCGGGAGTCAGGCCCGAAAGGATCTGATAGAGTCGGAAACACCGAAAGGTAAAAGGCAGCCAACAGGCCGCTGGATCTGAAAGTCCGGACCGGAAACGGAACGGGAAAAGGATCTGGTAAGGTTGGAAACGCAAGACCGAAGGGAAAGCCCGGA